>JBAZZY010000004.1 GCA_041658565.1 Actinomycetota bacterium
CCGACAGGTAATGCTGCTCTGCCAGCACCTCCGTTGGAGCCATGAACGCAGTCTGGGAACCCGTGGCCGAGGCCACCAGCGCTGCAGCGACCGCCACCACCGTCTTCCCGCTGCCGACCTCGCCCTGAAGCAAGCGGTTCATCGGCTGTGGCGAAGCCATGTCGGCTGCGATTTCGGCGATCGACCGTTGCTGCGCTCCTGTCGGGGCAAACGGAAGCGATGCCAAGAAACGATCGACGCGGTCGTCGCAATGATGCGCGATGCCGGTCGCGCGCTGCTCCAGTCGGCGCTTGCGCATGGCAAGGCCGGCAGAGAGCACGAGCAGCTCTTCGAAGGCGAGCCGGTGGCGCGCGGCGAACCGCCCGGCGTCCGTCGAAGGGAAGTGCATCTCGCGGATCGCGCGCATGCGTGGCATCAGTCCGATCCGGGCCACGATCTCCGCCGGAACCGGTTCCGGCATCTGGTCGCCGTAACGACGCAGCGCCTCGTGGACGTAGCGCCGGATCTGCGTGGGGGTAACGCCCTGCGTGGCCGGGTGGATCGGAATGATCCGCCCCACATGAACACCGCTGCCGCCCGAGGAGTCGAGCCGCTCAATGAAGGGATTCGCGATGGACAGCCGCCCCCGACCTCGCTCGACCCGTCCGGCCACCACGACCTGGGCACCGACCGCCAGCGTGCGTGCGCGGAACGGTTGATTCCACCACACGAGAGTCGCGTACCCCGTACCGTCGGAGATCGTCACCGTCAGCAAGTGCCGCTTCGACCGAACGTACCGACCCTCAATACGTACAACCTTGGCGCTCACAGTTGCGTCCTCGCCGATCTTCAGGTCCCCAATCGCTCGCTGCGAGGACAGGTCAAGGTACCGGCGTGGCACTTGCTCGAGCAGATCCCGCACGGTGTAAACCCCAAGGCCCTTGGCCAGCTTGGCTGCGGTAGCCGCGCTAAGGCCGACGATCCCCGCTCCGGCCACCGACCGATCCAACGGGCCGGGCGGCGCGGGATCCGCTCCCTCGCGCAAGTCGCTCACTCGACCGCCAGGAGGAACGCGGGGTTGGGTTGTCCGCCGTCGTGAACCTCAACCGCCACATCGGGGAACCGCTCCGACAACTTCCGCGCGACCTCGTCGCGCGTCGACTCGTCGACCTCGCAGCCGCACAACACGGTGAGCACCTCGCCGCCGCCACGCAACAACTCCTCGGCCGCACCAACGGGATCGGACGACGCGCCCGCACTTCGCGCGCGCCCCAGGGCCTCCCGCATGTCGAACAGATTCTCCTCAGCGCTGCGTCCGCCCACGTACGCGATGGCCGCCACGAGCCCCGATCCGGTGTCTCCGCAGTCCAAGACCTCTACGATCTTGACCGAGCCGTCGGTCAAGATCCGCGCCGACGCCAGCATTTCCGGGTTGTTCGGCAGCACGATGACCCATTCCCAGTCGGCGCGCCGGATCGCCTCTTGCACCAACGCGACGTCCGGAGGAACCGCGGTTGCCCCGAGACGCTCGAATAGCCGGCGCGCGCCTTCCCCATCCGCCACCGCGACCAGGGACGCCCTCGTGTCGGCGTGAGCAAGCGTCAGGCCGCGCGCGCCCGGTGCCGCGTCCGCGACCTGCTCTTCGAACGAAACGACTTCTACTTCCTGGATCTCGCCCACCGCGCCACCCAGCGCGACCGCGCGCTCGTGGTCGTTGACGTGAACATGCACGCGCCACAGCCCGTCGCCACCTACGAGCGCGACCGAGTCGCCAATGATTCCGAGCAACCGGCGAAGGGCCGGAACGCGCTCGTCGGGCGCGCGCAGCGTGTACATCACCTCGTGCGAGAACGCCAGAGACGCGCCGTCACAGGAGAAACCCGAAGTCCCGACGACCGGTTCGGACGGCCCCGGCATGTTCAGCGGCTCGGATCCGTCCCGAGCCCCAAGCGCGCGCGCCAAGGCCTCCAAGATCACCACGAGCCCCATCCCCCCAGCGTCGAGCACTCCGGCGCGCGCCAGCAGCGGCATCTGCTCCGGAGTGCGCCCCAAGGCCTCGCGTGCGGCGCGCGCGGCGGCATCCACCTGCGCTGCCACCGTCTCGTGCGCGCCCTGGGCGGCGAAGGCGGCGGCGGCCGCTACGGTCAAGATCGTTCCTTCTGCCGGGTCCAGGACCGACTGGTATGCGAGGTCGCTGGATCTCCGGAATGCAACCGCGAGATCCTCGACGTCGGCGGGACCCAACTCGACCGCGTCGGCCCATCCCCGCAAGATCTGCGCGCAGATCACACCCGAGTTCCCGCGCGCCCCAGTCAGCGACCCACCGCGGACGGCGCGCGCGATATCCGCCGGGTCCTCTCCGGTCTGTTCCAAAGCGCGCGCTACGGCCTCAAAGGTCATGACCAGGTTAGTTCCGGTGTCTCCGTCGGGCACCGGATAGACGTTCGCGGCATCGATTGCGCCACGAGCACTGCGTAAGCTCTCAAGGGCATACAAGAGCGCTTGTCGCAGGTCAGAGGCACTGAAAACGGGGCTCACGGGGCGATTCTACCGGCCGACCAGGCACCTGCGGGCACTGCCGGAGAACCGTCCGGTTGCCGGACACCCCGCGGCCCGGTAGCATTCGCACCCGTTATGGCAGCCGTATGTGAAGTGTGTGGGCGCAAACCTGGCTTCGGCATGCAGGTCTCGCACTCGCACCGTCGTTCGCCCCGACGCTGGAACCCAAACATCCAGCGCGTTCGCGCGTTGATCAAGGGACACGCCAAGCGGATGAATATCTGCACGCGCTGCCTCAAGGCCGGCAAGATCCAGCGAGCCGTCTAGGCTCACTCGAACGGGTGGCCGGCGAACGGCCACGACCCACCCTCCGGCACCTCCGGCACCGGACACACGGGCCCAGGCCCCGCCCCAAGCCCCAGTGAGTGCTCAAGCGCGCGCGTGACGACACCCTTTGCCCTGCCTACCGACGCCACCAACCCCAACCCAGTTGCGAGCCCGGCCACAATCGCCGCCGACAACACGCAGCCCGTCCCATGCGTGTTCGGTGTGTCGACCCAAACCCCGGTGAACTCGTGCACCTCGCCGTTTGCATCAACGAGCACGTCCACCGGACGCGCGCCACCAACGTGGCCGCCCTTCACCAGCACGGCGGTGGCGCTGCGCGCGCGCAGCGCCACGGCAGCCTCGATCTGAGACGAGATCGAATCCACGCTCACTCCCGTCAGGCGCTCGGCCTCGCCGGCGTTAGGCGTCACCAGCATCGCAAGCGGCAACAACTCGGCAACCAGCGCTTGGACCGCGTCTTCCGCCAGCAGCGTGCCCCCCGAGGTTGCAGCCATCACCGGATCCACGACCAACTGGGCGATCCCGTTGTCCCGAACCGCGCGCGCCACGGCGCAAACGACGTCGGCGCTTCCGAGCATCCCGGTCTTGGCGGCGTCAACACCGAGGTCGACCGCGACCGCCCCGATCTGCGCTTCCACCGTCTCGGGGTCGATCCCGGCAACGGCGGAAACCCCGGTAGTGCTCTGCACCGTGACCGCCGTTATCGCGCTCAGCCCCCAAACCCCGAGGGTGGAGAAGGTCCGAAGATCCTGCTGGATCCCAGCGCCACCAGTCGGATCAGAGCCTCCGATGGTCAGCGCGCGCGCGATCGGCCTCCGTATCACAATGAACTCCTGAAGTGGTCCCAACCGAACGATGGGATCTTGGAACCCCCGACCAGAGCCACGCCGCTACCCTCCTGCATCCGGCCGATGACCGTCAGCGCCACCTCGCCGAGAGCACCGGCGAGGTTCGGCACCGCGGATTCCGGTAAAACGATGACGAGTTCGTAGTCGTCCCCGCCCCCCAGTGCCAGTTCCCAAGACTTGCAGCTGAGTCGCTCTGCGACCTCGGCGACGCCGGAGGCGATCGGCACGGCAGCCTCGTTGATCACCGCGCCCAAGCCCGAGCGTTCGCAAATGTGCCCCACGTCGGCCCAAATCCCGTCCGAAACGTCGATCATCGCCGTCGCGCCGAACTCCGCAGCAGCGCGCCCGGCCGCAACGCGAGCACGTGCGCGACGGTGTGCGACGGCCAGACCGGGATAGCGTTTCAACAGCGCGCGCGCGTCCGGATCGGTCGCCGCTGCGCGAAGAAGCGTTAGACCCGCAGATGCGGCTCCGACATCCCCCGTGACGCAGATCACGTCCCCGGCGCGCGCACCGTCCCTACAGACCGGCGGGTGAGGTCCGGCGGTCCCGGTCATCGAGACCGACAGGATCAGCGCGGGAGCGATAACCGTGTCCCCACCGGCGACGGCCACACCGTACGCGCGCGCGGCTTCGGCAAGTCCATCGTAGATCCCCTCAAGTACTTCGACCGGCGTTCCAGCCGGAACTCCGAGCGCGACGGTCGCCCACCACGGACTCCCGCCCATGGCCGCGACATCGGAGACGTTGACTGCGAGCGCCTTAAACCCGACATCGGCCGGACCGGAGAACCTGAGGTCGAAGTGGACTCCCTCGACGAGCATGTCGGTCGTTGCCAGCACAAACCCGGGGCGAGGGGCCAGAACCGCCGCGTCGTCTCCCGGCCCAACGATGACCCCCACAGCCGGGTCGAGCCGGCCTACCAGCCTCCGAATGAGGCCAAACTCGCCGATTGATGACAGGTCATGGTGCATATCCGCCAGGATATCGACCCCAGGCCCTTGCTCATCAGACCCTGGTGTTACACAATCGCGCTCGGCACCGTCAGCGAGAGCAAGGGAGTGTTTCCATGAGCGTCTTCAACACCATCGACTTGGAAGGGGTATCCAGCGAGTCTTGGGGAGACGCGGCACGCGAGGCGCTCCGCGAAGCGGCTAAGACAATCCGACACATCTCGAAGATGGACGTGATCGGAACATCGTGCTCAATCGATGACAACAGGGTTCACGAGTACCGCACGGCGGTGCGCTTGTACTTCGAGGTCGAATCCTCCCGCAGGTAGTCCCACAAACCCCCCGCGCCGCCCTGGAAGGTGCGGCTATCATCGCTTGATCTTTGCCCCGAAGGCGGGCCGGCGCCCGCAGCGGATGGGAGGCTTCATGGCACAAGTACTGGAAGGCCCCGGATACGTACTCGAGGCCAAGTCGCTGCTGATCGATCCAGGCCGGCAGCGTTTGGTCGAACTCTCTGCGGCTATGCCGAATGCACGGCCGACTAAGTACGGCAACCTGAACATCACGACACGAGTCGACTCACGCAGCGTTGCGTCGACGTTCTTCGTCACCGACTCGCCCGACACCCTGCCCGGTCACAAGACCATCTCGCGCTCGGAGTTCGAGCGGATCGCGGAAATGCAGGACCGGTACATCCGCGAACAGGACATGCTCGTGATCAACGGATACATCGGGAACGACCCCGACTTCCGCGTCCGCGCCCGCTTGATCATCGAAGCAGCCAACGCCAATGTCGCCGGCTCTCAAGACCTGCTGTACTTCAGGGACGGCGACGAAGACGCGGAACCACAGCTCACCGTGATCTACACGCCGAACCTCCCCGCCGACGGCTACCCGAACGACCGCCTCATTGCCGCGGATGTCGATGCCGGGATCACAAGGATCCTGAACTCCGACTACTTCGGGGAGTCCAAGAAGGGCGGCCTGCGAATGTGGAACGCCTTCGTCTACAACCGCGGCGGACTCGGACTGCATGCCGGCTGCAAGGTAATCCCCAGCGGCGGCAAAGAGAAGACGTTCCTCATCGTCGGGCTCTCGGGCACGGGCAAGACGACAACCACCTTCACGCGCCAAAACGACTCTAAGCCGGTGCAAGACGACTTCGTCGCACTGATGCCCGGAGGCAAGGTCTACGGAACCGAGAACGGCTGCTTTGCGAAAACCTACGCGCTGTCGGCAGAAGACGAGCCCACCATCCACGGCGCAGTGACCGCTCCCGGGGCTTACCTCGAAAACGTCTCGCAGCACAACGGCGAGTTGGACTTCTTCGACGAGACCTTCACGGCAAACGGGCGCGCGGTGTTCTCGATGGACAAACTCGGCTGGTACAAGGACGCGCGCGAGATCGATGTCGTGGACTCGCTGCTGATCCTTAACCGCAACAACAACATCATCCCCGCCGTCGCGCGCCTTCCGCGCGAAGCCGCCGCCGCATACTTCATGCTCGGAGAGACAATGGGAACTTCGGCCGGCGGGAAAGACGAAGCCGGCAAGGCGCTTCGAATCCCGGGGACCAACCCCTTCTTCCCTCTAGCTCACGCACTGCAGGGCAATCGCTTTTTGGAACTCATTCACTCGGCGCCGATGAACGTATACCTGATGAACACAGGTTGGATCGGCGGCGGCGAAGGGGACTCCGATGCCAAGAAGATCAAGATCCGAGTCTCCTCGGCCGTGGTCAAAGGCATCGCCGACGGAACGATCGAATGGCAAACCGATCCGGACTTCGGCTACGAGGTTGCGACGACCGTTCCCGGAATCGACGACGACGAACTCTTGCGTCCGGGCCTGCTATACGAACGGCAGGACCGCGCCGACGAGTACGCAAAGCACGTCGCGCGCCTGAAGGCAGAGCGCGTCGCTTTCCTGGCCCAATACGAAGGGCTCGACCCCTCTATCGTCGCCGCGATCGCATAGCCTGCGACCATTGCCGCCGAATACCCCCCGTGTAGAATGCAGCAACTGCGGCAACCGGTATTTCGAGATCTGCTCGTGTTCAGGTTTGCCGCTCGTGAATGAATCACTCGCATTGGGGGAGGCGGAACATGGTCAACGCCTACATCCTGATCCAAACGGAGGTCGGCAAGGCGGCCAACGTTGCGAAATCGGCTGCAGCGATCAAGGGTGTGCTGTCGGCCGAAGACGTCACCGGCCCGTACGACGTGATCGTGCGCGCCGAGGCAAAGACGGTCGACGATCTCGGCAAGCTTGTCGTCGCGCGCATTCAGAGCGTCGAGGGGATCACGCGCACGCTCACGTGTCCGGTGGTCCACCTCTAGTATCGGATTCTCACTCGAAGGCGGGCCGCGGCCCGCCTTCGGCGTTGCGGTTCTACTCGCCCGGCTCGACCTGAAACCCCTCGGAGCGCAACCGCTCGACGATCTCACTGCGATGCTCCGGATCGCGAGTCTCCAGTGTGATCAACACCTCGACTTTGTCTATCCCGAGCTTCACCCCGACGCGGTGGTGCTCGACTTCCAACACGTTCAGTCCGATTGCGGCGACGGAACCGGTCAGCGCCGCCAGTGCACCCGGTCGGTCGTCAAGCACAATGCGAAGCATCAGATAGCGCCCCGCAGCGGACAAGCCGTGCTCGATCAGCTTGATCAGCAAGAGTGGGTCAACGTTGCCTCCCGACAGCACCGCGAGCGCCGGACCGCTCCCGGGGATCTTGCCTGCAAGAACCGCGGCGAGTGCGGCGGCGCCGGCGGGCTCGACGACGGCTTTCACTCGCTCAAGCAAGAGAACCATCGCGGTCGAGATCTGATCGTCGCTCACAGTCACGACGTCGTGCACGTACGCCTGCACGTGCGCGAGCGTCAGATCCGATGCGGACCGCACGGCGATCCCATCAGCGATCGTAGACACCTCGTCGAGCGTCACGCACCGGCCCGCGTCCAGTGCCGCCCGCATCGACGCGGACCCCTCCGCCTGCACGCCGATCACCTTCACCCCGGGACGGACGGCCGCGAGCGCCGTCGCGACTCCCGAGATCAGACCTCCCCCACCGACCGGAACGACCACGACCTCCACTTCCGGAGCCTCTTCGGCGATTTCCAGACCGAGTGTCCCTTGCCCGGCAATGATGTCGGGATCGTCGAACGGCGGAACCCACACGGCCCCCACGTCCCGCGCGTAGGCCTGCGCCGCCAAGAAGCAATCGTCCACGACGTCCCCGTGCAGACGCACAGTCGCGCCGTCGGCGCGCGTCGCCTCGACCTTGGGCAGTGCAGCCGTGCGCGGCATGAAGATCGTGGCGTGGTTACCGGTAAGAGCGGCGGCCCGCGCGACCCCCTGCGCGTGATTCCCCGCCGATGCGGCGACAACTTCGCCGCCCGGCGGCAACTGCGAGATCCGGTTATACGCTCCGCGAATCTTGTACGAACCGGTGAGTTGGCGCTGCTCGGGCTTGAGAAGCACCGGCCGGCCGGCGAGCCGGGACAACGTGCGCGACTCCTCCACCGGTGTGGGGACCAGCACGCCGGCGAGACGCCTGCGCGCCTCAAGAACGTCGGCCAGAGTGATCATGCGCGGCGCGCGCGCGCGTCCAGCGCGAGTTCGATCAGACGGTCGATCAACTTCGAGTAAGGGATTCCAGAGGCTTCCCACAACTTGGGATACATCGAAATCGGCGTGAATCCCGGGATCGTATTGATCTCGTTCAGCAGTACACGCCCGTCGCCGGCCAGGAAGAAATCCGCGCGCGCCATCCCCGCGCAGCCGATGGCGGTGAATGCCGTCAGCGACCAGCGTCGCACCTGTTCGGCAACGGACTCCGACACGTCCGCGGGAATCAACAACTCGCTTCCGTCGACGAGGTACTTCGCCTCGTAGTCGTAGAACTCGTTGACGGGAACGATCTCGCCCACAACCGAAGCTTCCGGATCGTCGTTACCCAGCACGGCGCACTCAAGTTCGCGGCCGCTGATTGACTCCTCCACGAGCGCGACGTCGTCGAGCGCGAGCGCTGCGTGTAATCCCCGCAGAAGCTCTTCTTCGGTACGGCACTTCGACACTCCAACGCTGGAACCGAGCCGAGCCGGTTTCACGAAACACGGCAACCCGACCGCGGCGCGCGCGCCGCGCGCGACGCCACCGGGATCCCGCACGAAGTCATGGCGGCGGACCCGCGACCACGGCGTTACCGGGATGCCCGCAGCGGCGAATACCGGCTTCTGTAAGGACTTGTCCATACCTACCGCGCTCGCCGCGACACCGGCCCCGACGTACGGTACGCCGAGCGACTCCAGCATCCCTTGGATCGCGCCGTCCTCCCCTCCTTTGCCGTGCAAGACCGGGAAGACCACGTCGACCGGACCCGGAAGCCCCGCGCCCTCGAGTTCGCCGCCGCGGCGCAGAGTCAGCGGACGCCCCTCGCTTCCGTCCACGGCCGGCATCTTCCCGGGCTGGAGATAGATCCCCTCGGGGGATTGATCGGGCAGGAGCCACAGACCGCTCTTGGTCACAGCGACCGGCAGCACCTCGTACTTGCTGCGGTCGATCGCGGCCAACACGCCGCGCGCACTCACCACGGAAACCTCGTGCTCCTCGGAAACGCCGCCGTAGAGAACCGCCACCCGCAACGTCATCGCAGCGCCCTCTCGAAATCCGCCACCAAATCCTCCACGTCTTCGATACCCACCGATACGCGAAGCATCCCCGCAGTGATGCCGGCAGCTAGCAACTGGCGCTCGTCCAGTTGCGTGTGCGTCACCGACGCGGGGTGCACGACCAGCGTCTTGGTCCCCCCAAGGCTCGCCGCCGGTGCGGCAACGCGGACGCGCTCCAAGAACCTGCGCCCGGCCGCAAGACCACCGGCGACCTCGAGCGTAAGCATTCCACCGAAGCAGCCGTCCAGGAGAGCCCGGGCGCGCGCATGTTGCGGATGCGTCTCCAGTCCCGGGTACACGACGCGCGAGACGGCCTCGTGGTCCTCTAGGAAGCGCGCAAGCGTCAGCGCGCTCGCGCAGATGCGCTCCATGCGCAGGGCCAGGGTCTGTACGCCGCGCGCCAGCAACCACGCGTCGAAGGGAGCCAGGCACGCCCCGGCGTCGATCGCGTGCAGGCGGATGTCCGCAATGGCCGAAGCGCTTCCGGCGACGACTCCGCCGATCACGTCCGAGTGACCTCCGAGGTACTTCGTAGCCGAGTGCACCACGAGGTCGACTCCGTGCTCCACGGGCCTCAGAATGCACGGCGGCGTGAACGTGGCGTCGGCAACCAGCGGAACGCCGTGCGCGCGCGCGATCGCGGACAGGCCGTCGATATCGGCGATGTCCAGGGACGGGTTCCCAATGGTCTCGCAGTACAGCGCGCGCGTGCGGTCGGTAAACGCCGCATCGATGGCCGCCAAATCACCGACGTCGACCATCGTCACATCGACGCCGGCGCGCGCCATGCCCCCGGTGAACAATGCATGCGTTCCACCGTACAACTGGGCGGAACTCACGATGTGGTCCCCGTGGCGCACCAGCGGCCGCAAGGCCCCCGCGATCGCAGCCATGCCGCTGGCGAAACATGCCGCGGCTTCGGTTCCCTCCAGCAAGGCGAGAGTTCGCGCAAGCGCGTCGGTCGTCGGGTTGGCCCACCGTGAATACAAGTAACCGCCGTCGATCTTGCGCATCCCAACGTCCGCGAAATCGTCGATGTCGTCGAAAACGAATGTCGCCGCCTGGTAGATCGGCGGGGACGCGGGTCGCTGGCGAACCTCGCCGACGTTCTTCCACGCGCTCACGGCACGCGTCGTGAACCCGAGGCCTTCTTCATCGTCTGCGATGTCAAAACCGTCCTGCACGTTGTCCTATCCGTTCGGAATGCCAAGGAACTCGGGCTCGGGATCACGCGTGAGCAAGTCGTCCACCATCTCCCTAGCGTCTGCTCCCTCGTAAAGCGCGCGCCCGACCCTCGAAGCAATCGGCATGTCCACATCCACGCGCCTCGCGAGTTCGAGGATCGCCGCACAGGACTTTACTCCCTCCGCGACCATGCTCATCGACGAAATGATGTCGTCAAGCGCGCGACCCTTGGCAAGTTCCTCACCCACGTGGTGGTTGCGACTGAGCTTCGACATGCAGGTGGCAACAAGATCCCCGACGCCGGCGAGGCCGACGAACGTCAGCGGATTCGCGCCCATGTGCACGCCGAGCCGGGTGATCTCGACCAGCCCCCGCGTGACGAGCGCAGCCACCGAGTTCTCCCCGTACCCGAAGCCGTCCGCAACGCCGGCGGCGATCGCGATCACGTTCTTGGCGGCGCCGGCGATCTCCACGCCGCAGACGTCGGTGTTCGTGTAGACGCGGAAGCTTGGAGCGTGGAATAACGCCTGCAGGGCGCGGGCCCGCTCTTCATCCACGCAGGCCGCCACCGTCGCGCCGGGTGCGCCGCGCGCGACCTCGCGCGCCAGGTTGGGTCCACTGACCACGGCGATGCGGTTCGCCGGCACCCGCGCAGCTTGCGCGACAACCTCGGACATCCGCAGAAGCGTGTGCTGCTCGACTCCCTTGGCCAAACTTACCAGCGTCACGTCGGGCAGAACGCGATCGGCAATCTCGGCGCACTTGTCGCGCAGGCAGTGAGACGGAACGGCGAGAACCACGACCTTCGACCCCTCCAGCGCCCGATCAAGGTCGGCGGTCGCGCGCAACGACGACGGAAGCTGCATTCCAGGCAGGTACGCCTCGTTGCGGTGTTCGCGGTTGATCTCGTCGGCGCAGTCACTGCGACGAGCCCACAGCATCGTCGGCTGCTGGTTACGAGCCAGGACGGCGGCAAACGCAGTACCCCACGAACCCGCTCCAAGAACAGCGATCTTGCTCACGACTTCCCCCTTGTTCGCGGCGGAACCGCACCCCGGTCGGGGTGGATCTTGCGAAGTTCGCGCACGAGCCGGTCCACTTCGCTCATCACTCGATCGGTTACCTCTCGCCGGACCTCGGCGTCATCCTGGCGGCCGTCAAGATCCGGAAACGTCATCGCCTCTCCGATGTTGAACGTGATCAACCTGTGCCCGAAGTAACGCCCGCGCCTTCCCTTCCCGGCAATCCACTGCGGCCCCCAAACCGCGACGGGATACACGGGAGCACCCGTGGACAGAGCCAAGCGGGCAACGCCGGTCTTGCCGCGCATCGGCCACAGGTCGCGATCCGTCGTGATCGTGCCCTCCGGGTACAGCACCACAACCTCGCCTCGGCGAATGGCGGCTTCCGCCGCGACCATCGGACTCGCCTCACCCGTGCCGCGATGAACAGGGATCTGGCGCGCGCCTTCCAGAACGAAGCGCAGCAGCGGATTCCTCCACAGCGATGCCTTTCCCAGGAATCGAGGGCGTCGACCGCTGCGGTCGATCAGATATGCGATACAGAGGGGGTCGAAGTTTGAGATATGGTTCGGGGCGACGATAGCCGGCCCGCGCCGAGGGATTCTCACACGGCCGACGGTCCGAAACCGAAACAGCAGCCGAAGCAGCGGGACGAGGATGACACGCGCAGCGATATATACCGGCTCCATGGCTCCCCTTGAAGGCGCGGTGGGCGCAATCCTACCGCCTGCTTCGCCCGGTTTGGCATGAAACTCGTCATCGTTCCGATGAAACCGCTGGCGCGCGCCAAGGAGCGCTTGTCCGAGGTATTGACTCCCCAGCAGCGACGAATGCTGTCCCTGGCGATGCTCGAAGACGTGACTCGTGCCGCCGGAGCACTCGACGCGGTGTGGGTACTCACGAGCGACGATGACGCGGTCGAGGTCGCTCGAAAGGCCGGAGCTGAGGCCCGACCCGACCCGACCCCCGACGCGGGGCTGAACGCCTCGCTTATCGCCGCCACCGACCAAGCGATCGCGGAAGGGGCACAAGGCGTACTCATCCTCTCAGCCGACTGTCCCGCCGCGACAGCCGAAGACGTGCTGGCAATCGCAATCGGTCCAGGGGTCGTGCTCGCTCCGGACCGAACCGGAAAGGGCACAAACGCGCTGTGGCGCTCGCCTCCGAATGCCATTGAGCCGTCTTTCGGCACGGGGAGCCGGCGGGCGCACTTCGCGCGCGCCCACCTCGGCGGCGTGTCCTTCGCCGTCATTGCGCGCGCGCGCATCGCTCTGGACATCGACGATCCGCGAGACCTCGAAACTGCGCGCAACGCACCCGTCGGCCCGGCAACCCGGGCGGCACTGGACACGCTCGGGTATCCTCGCCACGGGAGGTGAACCGTGCCGCAAGGGACGATCAAGAGCTTCGATTCGGCAACACGCACCGGCATTCTGATCGACGACTCAGGCATCGAAACCGGCTTCGATTTCGACAGTTATCGTGATGCGGGCGCGCGCCTGTTCCGGCTGGGACAGCGCGTCAAGTTCCAGGTCATCGGCGAAGGTCGGCGCATCAAGGTGCGCGACTTGACCGTCATCACCCTATAGCCGGAGACGCCCCAAGAAGGGGCGTACCAAAGCAAATGGCGGGGATATCCCCGCCATTTGCTTTTGGGATGACTTACTTCTTCTTCGCAGCGGCCTTCTTCGGTGCGGCCTTTGCTGCAGGCTTCTTCGCAGCGGCCTTCTTCGGTGCGGCCTTTGCTGCAGGCTTCTTCGCAGCGGCCTTCTTCGGTGCAGCCTTTGCTGCAGGCTTCTTCGCAGCAGGCTTCTTCGCAGCGGCCTTCTTCGGTGCGGCCTTCGCCACAACCTCGGCGGCCAGCGCGACCGGCTTGGTCGCGATTGCGGGAAGTGCCTTGACGCCGCCACCCACGTACAACTTGAACTGCTTCGCCGGCAGGAACTTCGGCAGCTTCGCGGCGGGAACCTTGATCGTCTCGCCCGTCTGCGGGTTCTTCCGCTTCCCGGCCTTGCGGACGCGCTGCTTGAAGATTCCGAAACCCGTGATGCTGACCTTCTCGCCCTTGCGGATCGACTCCTGGATCACCGCGAGCGAGTGCTCCCAGACGTGCTCGACGTCTCGCTTGTGCGCGCCGGTCCGCTCTGAGACCGTGCGCAAGAACTGACTTCTGTTCACGTTCCACCCCCTTCTCGACTTCGGCGGGGAGACTAGTGGAGCGGTGAGTCCGAGTCAAAGACCTTGGCGCACAATTTTCGCCAAAAACCGGGCGGAAATCACTCGCGGGCCGCGCACCCGCGCCCGCGCGGATTCCTGAGACCGACTGTTTGGAGTACGGAAATGACCCGATGGCGCCATCAACCGGTCGGACCGGAGGACCGACAGGAATTTGAGCCTAATAGGGCCTTTTTGGTCCGTCCAATGCGATCAGGGCTCCCGAGAAGGAGTGGTCATGCGGTCGAAATCCCTGCTAGTCCTTGCGCTTTGCGCGGCGCTGAGCGGGATTTCAATGGCTCCGGCGCGCGCATCCAGGACCGTAGTCGTCACCGTTTTGATGGGTGATTCTCCCGTAGAGGGGGCATTCCTTGCACTCACCGGAACCTCCGGCCGCCACGTCTCGGTCACCAACGAAGTCGGAGAAGGGCTGTTTTCCGCCGTAGCCGACGGTTCCTACGCCGCCGCAGCAGCAGCCCCGGGTACAAGCGTGGGAACCGCGACGATCGTAGTCGCGGGCGGATCGGCAACCGAAGAGATCGTCGTCGTCGAATCGGGCAATCGCTTCCGCGGTCTAGGCGCATACGGCGCCCAGACCGGAACGATCATCCCGGACGCCGCGACAGGTGTCTTTTATCTCACCACGACGGCCATCCCTTCGCTGTACCGAACCGTCGACTATGGCGGCACATGGTCTCCGGTCACCATCTCGACCGACGACCCGGCAGTCGGGATTGACGGAACGGGCACCGCTTCCAGCGCGACGACATCGGCCGTCGCCGGCGAAATCGCCGCAATCGTCGGCGGCAAGGTCTGGTTCTCACGGGACTTCGGAATCACTTGGAACGACATCCTCGTCAACGGCGCGGACCCGAACACAAAGCTCTACTGGGGCCACGTGGGACCGATCTCGATCCTGTTCATGAGCAACGAAGGCGGCGTCGGGAACCAGATGTCTTGGGCGACGATGCCCACCGACGACACGCCGTACGTCGCCCCCGTCTTCGCGTCCATGGGATCCAACGGATATCGCACTTCTCCCGCCGACCGAATCTGGATGGCCCCCGGGTCGGATGCACCCATCTTCGCGGTCGCGCCGGCGGAATCAAGCGACGTTGTCTTGTACGCGGTGGACGCGAGTCCCTCGCGGATCGCGGATAACTCAACGACCATCCCCAACGCAGCAATGAGCAACGCTTCGCTCACGTTCATCCGACTCGGAGGACCGCCCGAGGGCCCAGAGGTCGGGACCGGAAGGTCACCGAGCACCGTCCTTGTCTACAGCTCGGACGGCGACGGATCCGCGCGGATGTCCACGTACGGCGAAGGCGTCTGGACCTCGACCACGACGACCACGTTCCACAACCAGGATAACGACGCCACGAATTCGTCGGGCGCGTTCGCCACCGGCCCGAGTTCCTGCGGGGCCTATGACGGCGCAATCGGATCGGTTTCCCCGCTCGGCGGCGAGGGAACCGTTGGAAGTTGCTGGCTCACTCAGCAAGGCACGGTCATGCACGTCCGCCCCGTACGCGGAATCAACAACAACACCGGCATGGCGTTCGACGCCGCCTACGACGGCGCCACGAATCGCGTGCTGATCTCGGGTGACGGCCAATACGGGGCTGCGAAGTCATCCGCCGCGGACCTCGCGCTGAACCGACCGTCGTTCCCGGCCTGGCCGGTCCTTGCGTCGGCGGGAAGCAACCCGGGCAGCGGGGGGATCTCAATCACGGGGTTGGAGGCCGCGGTCGTCAAAGACACAGCGTACGGACCCGGCAGCAACGACCAGTTGGCGACCATGCTGTCGTTCTCGGGCGGCGGGCGGACTCTGGGATCACTCGACGGGGGCACGTCGTGGATCACAATCCAGTCGCGCGGCGGTGGCGCCGTCGACTGGTGGCCATCGGTAACGCAAGGCACGTCGTGGATCCTCGCCGGGTCCGGAGGCGACGGGAATCTTCTATCAGCCGCGGATGTCGCCACCGATGCCTCGGATCTCGCAGACCTCCCCGAGAACGTACTCGCCATCCAAGGCAACGGAAATCAGTACGAATACCTAGCGCAAACGTCCTCCGCCGACCTTGGTATGAGTGGCCCCGGATCAAACGGGAACGTCTCGGCCATAGTGGGCTTGCCTGGGACCGACGTCGCATACGTCGGGACCAGCACCAATGACGAGTCCGCCGGGTCCTTGCGAAAAGTCACGCTGAGCGGATCGCGCACCCAAACGCCGGACTCCCGCTCCGCCTCGATCTCCTCCTCCGGGCTTACGGGGATCACCACGGGCGTGATGGCCCTGTCCTACTGCGCGGATACCGGCGATGCAGATGCGAGCGTTCGCGACACCGTCTTTGCGGCGCTTGGAACGTCTACCGGCGGGATCGCCGTCGTGTCGAACGCGTCCGGCACGCCATCGGTCGTCCGAGCGACCAGCGCCGCCACCGGCACTCAACTCACCGGAAGCTTCAACGACGTCCGAGTGGACTGCGCCACGGCGACCGTGTGGGCGGCCCGAAGCGCGAACCCGGGTCAAAGCGGGTTGATGAAGTCGGTGAACGGCGGGGAGAGCTTTGAGGAGACGATCCTCGCCAATGCTATGGGGACATCCACGGTCGGCAACCAGATGAATGACGTTGAAGCGCTCGAAGTGAATCCGTCCGACGGCGACGAGATCGTCGCAGTGAGCCGCGACGGAGCCGTCGCGGTATCGGTAAACGACGGTGCTGCGTGGGGTTTGGTCAATGATCCCACGAAGCCGGCCGGCCGCAACTTCGGAGGCGAGCGGCCGGGAGACATCGAGATCCCTCCGGATCCCGAGCCAATCGCCCCCACTGCGAACATGCGCGCGCCATATACGAGCGTCGCAGCGCAGTCCAACGCGGAGGCGCTGCTCGGATCCGGGTCGGGGCTATTCACTGCCTCCGTTCGCGACGCAACGGCGCCGTCGACGCCAATCCTGTCCACATTGCCGCTCGTCCAGAAATCGAAGGCCATCACGTTGGCCTGGAGCGCGGCGACGGATGCCCAAAGCGGCGTCGCCGGATACGTCGTCGGCACCCGTCGCAAGGCGGCCGGCGCGGCCTCATACCAGACGGTTTCCCGTTTCCTTTCAACGACGTCTCGAAGCGGCCGCGCAACGCTGGCAACCGGATCCACGTACTGTTTCTTCGTACGCGCTGCCAACGGAGTCGGCATGACTTCATCGGCAAGCACCGAGCGATGCACCGTCATTCCTGCAAACAACACCGACATGCGAGCCTCGGCCGGCTGGCTTCGTAAGACGGCGGCCGGCTATTACCTGAACTCGTTCTCCACGGCCACCGCCAGAGGCGCCACGCTGACGCTGCCCGTCTCGGCAGTCAAGAGAATCCGGCTGATCGCGACCACCTGTCCGAGTTGCGGCGCGGTCGAGATCTACGTGGGCAAGACCTTGCTCAAACGAGTCAGCCTGGTATCGGGATCCCAGCGCCGCGGACAGATCTTCTCGGTAGTCGAGAGCGGAACGCGATCCGGCCTCGCGACCATACGCGTGACGTCTTCAAACCGTCCGGTGAGTATCGAAGGCCTCATCGTGAGCGCAGTCTGACTCGATGCCGGAGTCGGTGTCGGAATACCGGTGCCGCATCTACGCCCGGTGCGCCATCGGCTGAGCGAACATGTAGATGTTGACCGCCACCAGCACTCCGATCAGCGCGAGTTGCGGAATCAGCGCGCCCAGATTCGCCTTTCCGCCGTTGCGACGCGAGATACGGTACGCCGCGTAGACCGTGGCAAAGACGCCGGCGCCCAGAATCAAGTACTGCAGCACGCTGATCGTCGGGGTGTTCAGCAACGCCGTACTGCCGGTCCACCGGCGACCAAAGGCCCCCATGATCGCTCTGGGGACGGCCAGGCCTTCGCCCAGAAGGTGCAGCAGGTTGTGGCCGACGTGGCCCGCGAGGTCCAACGGGATAAGCGCGTAGCCGAAGCGCGTGAAGTCCCGTCCCATCGTGCCGCCCCCGAGACGCGCGGAAATCGCGCTGGTCAAAAAGAGCAGAAGCACGGGAGCCGCCATGGCAAGGAGGAACACGACGGTGAAGTTGAGGTCGACGTTCGAAGTGCCGGTAATCGACGCGACGCGGCTCAGAATCGTCTCATAGGCTCCGAGCATCGTCAGGTTCTGAACAATCACAACGCCGACGAGAACGATCGCTAGAAACGCTACCTCTGGACGAGGCTTGCGAATCGACCAGAACTCCGACGTCGGTTTGCGCAACTCCAGCCGGAGCGATCCCTGCGGGCACGACTTGATGCAGTAAGCGCACAGGTTGCAGTCACGGTTGGAGTCCATCGTGCGCGGCGTCTGGAACATCGGACACGCCGGCGCATGGTCGGACCCCTTCGCACACCAAGAGTCCGCACACGTGGCCTTGCAGTTCCCCTTGTTGGATCGAAGGGCCAGCGGAGACGTCATCGAGTAGTTGCCCGACAACCCGCCCAGGAAACACAAGTGAGTGCAGAACGCCCTGCGTTCCAGGAAGAGGCTCGTGACGATCGCCCCCGTCAGGATGGCGAGCAAGAGGTAACCGGTGCCGCGCGGTGACTCCACGATGCCGAAGACGTGGTCACCCCAAGTGATCGCCAGGAACGTGAAGTCGATGATCCAGATCCCGTACTTCTTCAACCATTTCGGAACCTTCAGGTTCACGCCGACCAGTTTCTGAAACCATTCCCCCACGACGGGATAGGGACACACGGTGCACCACAGCCGCGAGAAGAGGAAGAACGAGATCGGGAGCAGCGGCCACCACAGAATCCACACGACGGTGGCCCCGATGTTCTTGTCGAACTCCGGAGGACCAAACAGCGTCGTTCCCATCACGACGCCAAAGACCAGGATGCCGATCCACTGCAGCGCGCCCGGATAGAAGCGGCTGCGCAACAACCGCGACACCCAACCTATGTGCAACAGGTTGGGTTCGGCCCCGGACGGAGGAAGGTGCGGAACCCGTGCGTCGGGCGCGGCGAAGGCCTGCTCAAGATCATCGGTTCCCGCCCCGGCACCCGATCGCTCTGGATCCAACACGTCGGAGTGCTCAGACATTGCGAACACCCGTGCCGAGGAGTTCACCCGCAGCCATCTTGCGAGCAAGGCGGCGCTTCGTTCCTGCGGCGGCCGTCGTCGCCGAAACGATCAACCCCAGGAATGCCCCGACTACCCACCAGTTCGCGCGATCGCCTGGGCTGGACGAGTGACCGTGACCCCCCGCCTCGGCGTCGACGACCGAGCCGTGACTTGTATCTCCGCTCATGTCCATGCCGCTCATATCCCCGCCGCTCATGTCATGGCCGGCAGCATCAGGCGCCTCTTGGGACTGCTGCGATGAAGCGGTCGGGGTACCCCACGGAACTGTCGACAACTTGGGTGCCGGAACGTCTGAGTGTCCCGCAGGCCCTTCGTCCCCAAAAGCAGGGCCGACGACCACCGACATGACCCCCACTGCAAGCAGGATGACCGCAAAGGGCCACCCTCCGCGACGCCTCTTCGACCCAGTCAACTGATCCTCCTCGGCTCTCTCGGCGTGGACCCGGTCCGTGTTCTAGCCGTCCAGCCCTCCCCGATGATGTATCGAGCAGGGATTCACGCCCCTTGACGACCATCCAGAGGCTATCGCGCGGATGTAAAGAACTTGTGCAGTTTGCGCCACGGACGCGGCATCTGATGGGCCGAACGGCCCAGAAAAAACGCGTCTACCGGCACCCCGCACGGGTGCCGGTAGACGACGGGAGAGCTATTCCTCGTGCGGGTTCAGCGGCACAGAGCCGTGACACATCACGCAATTCCTGACCAACGGCGCCGCGCTATGCACCGAGGTCGAGTGGCAGTGACTGCAGGTCTTGGTGGTGTTCTTGGCAACCACCGCCGGATCGATGTACGCCTCGGGAACCCCCGGGCTCTCCATCTCCCAGGGATTGGCATTGCGAGTCCCAGGCTCTGGGTCGACCAGCATGCGGGTCTTGTCGGTGTGGCAAGCGATGCAAGCATCCTTACCCTCTCCGTCGGGAGCCCGCTGGATGCTGTGGAACCCACGCAGCCAGTACCCCCCCGATTTGTCGAACATCGCGATACGAGCCATGGTCTGGACCTTGCCCGACTTGTTGCGGCCGAAGTACTTCAAGAAGCGTTCTCCGGTCTCATCGGTCACCGCGATGGCGTCCAGGGACATCACCGCGCGCTCATGGCGCGGATCCAGGTAGTTGACGTCCTTGCCCTCGACCGGATGGCAACGCACACAGTTGTGATTCCACTCGCTGTGGCAAGCCGAGCACTCGACCGTCTCGTGGCTGTTGACGATCTTCTTCGCGGCCGTCACGAACTTGTCGTCGAGCCCGACGGGCGGCGCATCCTCCACGTGGCAGGACTCACACTTGACGTTCACCGCGTCGGTCGTGTGCTCAATGGCGGGCTTGTCCTTGTCCCCGTGAATCTCAGTGCCCTTGTGGCAGTCCACGCAGACCATGCCTGCCTGGTAGTGCACCGACGGCTCAGCTTGCTTCTTCCATCCGAACGCAGCGGTTGCGTCGAAAGGCATGTAGGCAAGGAACGTGCCGACATACTCAGGCGTCGTGCGGGCATGACACCGCCAGCACATCGCGATGGACGAGTCGCGAGAGAGCCCGGGGGCCCCGTCTTCCCGATTTCCGGACCTCGGAAGAACGATGTTGTGGCTGGCGATGTCCATCCGGGCCTCGTCCGGCGAGTACCCCTTGAACAGCAGCGCGCTCCCGCCACCCCTCATCATCGGGTAGGGGTAGAACGACGCCTTCAAGGCGTTGGCGGCCGTCCGTTTACCGTCGATCGCGTACGGGGCGTTGGGCACCATCATCGGCGAACCGTCCGGCTGAACAACCGGCATCCCCATCGTCATGATGAATCCCGGGTTCATCGGGTAATCCGTCCCGAGGTATCCACCCTGACCCGTCGCCGGGTTCCCCGACTGATCGTCGCCCAAGCTCCCGGGCAAGTAGGGATCAGTGTTGGCGCCCAGTTGCTTGGCCGACTGCTGATTGCCGCCCGTCATGTGGCAGTCGGAACATGCCGCATGACAAGTGCTGCACTGCGCCCGGCCAATGTGGCCGGGAGTCTGCGTCTGGTCGGCCGGATCGATCCCAGCCCAAAGTTGATAGGCGCTGCGACCGATACCCTGCTGAATGTGGTCGTCCGCGTTCTCCGCAGCCGTCAAGCTGTTAAGGACTCCCCTGGTCGTGCCGTGCAGCGAATGTTTGAAATCGGCCGCGATGCCACCGTGGCACTTCCCGCAGGTCTGATCGGCGTCGTTGGTGATCTCTGCGGGGTTGGGCGAAGGGACGAAGTTGTCAGAGGGGTGAGCGACCCACTTACCCGACTTGGTTACGTGACAGTCCTGGCACTTGAGTGCCCGCCCGAGGAGTTCCGAGGCCTTCCTGTAGTGGTAAGTCGCAGCGAATGCTTCTTGGTTCACATATCGATCGGGACCCACCAGTGCCTGGTTGAAGTGACAAGAACCACAGTCGGCCGACGGCGTGTGGCCTGTGAGCCCCGTCGACCTAGGCGCCCCGGACACCGCCCCGGACACCGTCTGCGGAACGCCGGTCTGCGGCAGATCCTCTCCCATGCCGAGACCGGGGATCCCCACAAGAACGAGTGCAGCCACTGCCGTGAGGCCCAAGAGGAATCGTCTTGGTGCTTTCATTCTTCGATGGCCCATCATCCAGCCTCCGTACCTGTGCTCCCAACGGCCGAACAGCGCCGGCGCTGGGCCGGCGAGCGCCCACGACCGCTCTGGAGCAACTCACGACTTGTCTGAAACCACACGTCAAGGATATTTCCGCTAAGAGCGGGACCAAAGACCCACACGCCTCGTATGCAAGTGATGCGTCTTCTCCCCTCTGAACAGGGTCCATGCCGGACTTCCGAGGCCATCAAGACCCTCGCGCGAAGGCGTGCGCGCCCGGGGTTACCCCTGGTGGCCGAGGGTTTATCTCGCACACCGACCCTAGGCGCTTCTAGGGTTGCGGCGGGTGCCCTCGAGTTTCTCCCGTCTCCAGACCCGACCCTTTCTCTGCCGCCTCGGTCAACCCACATACGCAAACGCCATCCTCGGCGCGGGCGCCATGATCACGCGGCGCGCCACGACCACCCATTTATGCGCAAATAGACCATGGCCAAAAGGGCCCCATGCACTATTTGTTCCTAATATACCGAAAGAAAGACAAGGCCGTAGGACCGACAGAGGCGGTGTTCGCGAATCGCGCCCTGTCGCCCCCGAGGTTGAACGCCCCCGTCCTATGGCGACGGCCCGCGGGTGTGGTCAAAAAGAAAACCCCAGGTCGTTAACCTGGAGTTTTTGGTGTGGCCCCAACGGGATTCGGACCCGTGTCTCCACCTTGAGAGGGTGGCATCCTTGGCCGCTAGACGATGGGGCCGGCTGGGGCGCCTGGATTCGAACCAGGACAACCAGATCCAGAATCTGGCGCGCTGCCGGGTTACGCTACGCCCCAAGGGAGCGCGGTCATAGTACTTGCCCGGCTAGGGTCGGGCAACGCGGATGCGCTGGTCGTTGCGCAGTCCAGGCCGACGCGACCCAGTCGAGGTCCTCGGCCCCGGCCCGGCGGTCGAACTCCTCGCCGCAGCTCTCACTAATGCTGTGAAACACATCGTGCGAGTCACCTTTGGTTCGCCTTAGGAGGCAGTACCGCGCGCGCGCGCCACGGCAGCACGCACTCGCGCGAGCGCGCGCGCGCGCCCCAGCGTCTGGATCGACTCGAACAACGGCGGAGAGACCAGAGTCCCGGTGACCGCGGCGCGCACGGGTTGGAACGCCTCCTTGCGCTTGATTCCGGCATCGTCGGCCCACTCGGTCAGGGCCGACTGGATGGCGGCGGCGTCCCATGGCTCAACGCGCTCCAGGATCTCGGCGGCCGCCTCGAGTGCCGGAACGCGCTCGATCGTCAGCAAGACGCGCGCGCGCTCGTCGGGCTCCGGCTCGGTGAAGAGAAAGCGCAACTGCCCGGGCGCCTCGTCGAGCCGCTTCATTCGCTCCTGAACGAGCGGCGCCATCGCCAACACGACGGCGCGCGCCTCGCCGGCTACAGGCTCCGAAAGGACCCCGGCTTCGACCATGAACGGCTCGGCGCGCGCCGCAAACTCCTCAGGCGACATCGCGCGGATCCGCTCGCCGTTCCACGCCGCGAGTTTCTCAATGTCGAAAGCCGACGGGTTGCGCGTGATCCCTGAGGGGTCGAACGCCGCGATCAGCTCGGGGACGGAAAAGCGTTCGGTGGATCCGTCCCCCATCGACCAGTTGAGCGTCGCCAGGTAGTTCAGCAGCACCTCCGGCAGATACCCCTTCTCGCGGTATTGCGCGACGGCGGTGTCGCCGTGGCGCTTGCTGAGCGGCCTTCGGTCCGAGCCCACGATCAACGGCATGTGGCCGTAGACGGGAAGCTCAGTTGCACCCAGCGCGCGCATGATCATGTCCTGCTTGGGCGTGCTGGAGAAGATGTCTTCACCGCGCACGATGTGCGTAATCCGCATCCCGAGGTCGTCGCAGGAAACCGCAAGGTTGTATAGCGCGCTGCCGTCGGCGCGCTGGATGACGAAGTCCTCGACTTGGGCATGGTCGAAGACGACTTCTCCTCGAACCATGTCGACAACTCGAGTCTCGCCTTCCGGAACACGGAAACGCACGACGGCGGGACGCCCTTCAGCGTCGCACTCCGCGCGCTCGGCGGCGGTGAGGTCGCGGCACCGACCCTGGTATCTGGGCGGGCGGCCTTCGGCGCGCGCCAGTTCGCGCGCGGCCTGCAGTTCTTCGGACGTGCAGTAGCAGCGGTAGGCGTGACCGCCGTCGAGCAGGCGCGCGCCGGCTTCGCGATAGAACTCACCGCGTTGACTCTGGAAATACGGCTCGTCCGGGCCTCCGACTTCAGGGCCCTCGTCCCAATCCAGACCCAGCCAGCGCAGGTCTTCTACGACCGAACGCAGCCCTTCCTCGACGACGCGTGAGGCATCGGTGTCGGCAACGCGCAAGACGAATTTGCCGCCGTGACGGCGCGCGTATAGCCAGTTGAAGGACGCCGTGAGCGCAGTCCCAACATGAATGGATCCACTCGGGGAAGGTTCGAAACGCGTGCGGACTTCGGTCACTTGTCGCCCGCCGCAATCACGGGGTTGGACAGTGTCCCGATGCCCTCGATCTCGATCTCGACGGTGTCGCCTGGTTCCATCGGACCGACGCCGGCAGGCGTGCCGGTCATGATCGCGTCCCCAGGCAACAGGGTCATGATCTTGGAGACGTAAGAAACCAGGAATGCCGGGCGGAACACCATGTCCGCGGTGCTCGCATCCTGGCGAACGGCGCCGTTGACCCTCGATTGCACCCGCAGTTTCGCCGGATCGAGGTCGGTCTCGATCCAGGGGCCGAGCGGACAAAAAGTGTCGAAGCCTTTGGCGCGCGCCCACTGACCATCGGACGCCTGGTAGTCGCGCGCGCTCACGTCGTTGCCGCACGTGTAGCCCAGAATCGCGTTCTCAGCCGTTTGTTCGTCCGCGTTGCGCACGAGTCCCGCGATCACTATTACCAACTCCGCCTCGTGATCCAAGCGCACGAGTCCGGCAGGCTTGCGAATCGCATCGCCCTGACCGATCACCGCCGTCGAGGGTTTGAGAAAGATCAGCGGTTGGGAAGGAACTTCGCTTCCGAACTCCGCCGCGTGCTCCGCGTAGTTCTTGCCGACGGCCACGACCTTGCTCGGAAGCACCGGCGCGAGCAAGCGACACTCCTGCAAAGGAACGCGGTTCCCGGTGAAGCGCAGCGCCCCGATCGGCGGGCCGTCCAACTCAGCGGCAACGTCATCCTCAATCACGGCGAAGGCGATCGCCCCACCGTGCGCAACACGTGCAATCCTCACTCCGAAGCCTCACCTTCCGCGTGCAGTAAGCCGTAGTTCAACCCGTCCACGAGAGCATCCCACGAGGCCTCGATGATGTTGGGAGACACGCCGATCGTAGACCACTCCCGTGTGCCGTCCTGCGACTCCAACAGCACGCGCGTGACGGCCCCGGTTCCCTGCTTCTCCTCCAAGATGCGGACCTTGTAGTCCACGAGTTCAATCGCCTCGAGCGCCGGATAGAAACGCACCAGCGCCATCCGCAGCGCCGCGTCCAGCGCGTTGACCGGGCCGTTGCCCTCCGCCGTAGCGATGTGACGCTCGCCGCGCGCCCACAACTTCACCGTCGCCTCCGACACGACCTGGCCGTCCTCGCGCTTCTCCACGATCACGCGGAACGACTCCAGACGGAAGAGTTCGCGCTCGATGCCGGCGTGTCGACGCATCAGCAACTCGAGGGAGGCGTCGGCCGCCTCGAAGTGGTAGCCGGCATGCTCGAGATCCTTGACCGCCGACAAGATCGCGGCAGCCGTGCCGGGATCGGACTCCAGGTCGATTCCGATCTCCTTCCCCTTCAACACGATCGTCGAGCGTCCCGAGAGTTCACTCACCAGCAGCCGCCGGCCGTTGCCGACCAGCCCGGGGTCCACATGCTCATAAGCGCCCTCGAGCTTGGCCAGTCCGCTCGTGTGCAGGCCGGCCTTCGTCGCGAACGCGCTCGCCCCGACGTAGGGCTGGTGCGCGTCGGGCGCGATGTTGCAGATCTCAGCGACGGCGTAGTGCACCGTCGTCAGCTTCGCGAGGTGCTCGGCGTCGAGCACCTCAAGGCCGGACTTCAAGGCCAGATTTCCGATGATCGTAAGGAGGTTGGCGTTACCGCACCGCTCCCCGATCCCGTTGATAGTTCCCTGCACGTGCACGGCCCCGTGCTTGACCGCCACGAGCGCGTTGGCGACCGCGCACCCGACGTCGTTGTGGAAGTGCACGCCGATCGGCTCGCCGCGCGCCTCACGAACCGCCGACACGATCTTGCCGGCCTCCCAGGGCAGTGCCCCGCCGTTGGTGTCGCACAGAACGAGCGTCGCTGCACCTGCGTCGCCGGCTGCGGCGAGGACCTTCAGCGCGTACTCGGGATCACGGCGATACCCATCGAAGAAATGCTCGGCGTCGAGGAATACCTCTCTTCCTTCGCGAACGAGGAACGCAACCGTGTCCTGGACCATGCGCAGGTTCTCATCCAGCGTCGTGCCGAGCGCGGCGGTCACCTGCAGGTCGTGCGCCTTCGCCACCAAGCACACCGTCGGAGCCCCCGAATTCAGCAGTTCGAGTACTCCGGCATCGGACTCCGCCGATCCGTTCGGCCGGCGAGTTGCGCCGAAGCACGCGATGCGTGCGTTCTTCAACCCAATGCCGCCAACCCGGTGGAAGAACTCGATGTCCTTAGGATTCGAACCCGGCCAGCCGCCCTCGATGTAGTGCACTCCAAGCTCATCGAGCCATGTGGCGATCTTCAGCTTGTCCTCGACCGTGAGCGAAAGGCCCTCTCGCTGGGCGCCATCGCGAAGCGTCGTGTCGTACAGAACGATGGGTGACGTCATTTCTCTCCCGCCTACACGTGCTCGAGCCAGCCCGCGTACTGCTCAACATCGCCGCGCACGGCGGCAAAGAACACATCTTGCAGTTTCTTGGTGAGCGGTCCGACTTCGCCGGCGCCGATCGTGCGGTCGTCGATTTCCCGCACCGGAACGACTTCGGCTGCGGTACCCGTGAGGAACGCTTCGTCGGCCAGGTACAGCTCGGAGCGCATTAGGTCGCACTCGCGCACCGCGACACCGAGGTCGGCCGCGATCCGCATGATCGACTCACGCGTGATCCCGGCGAGCGCGCCGGCCGACAGCGGCGGCGTGACCAACTCACCGTCGCGAACGATGAAGATGTTCTCGCCCGTCGCCTCGGCGACGTAACCCTGAGGGTTCAGCATGATCGCCTCGTCGTAGCCGCCCTTGAGCGCCTCTATTTTGGCGAGGGAAGAGTTGATGTACTGTCCTGTTCCCTTGGCCGCCGGCGGGATGATGTTGGGATCGTGACGACGCCACGACGAAATCGTCATGCGAACGCCGCGACGCAATCCCTCCTCGCCGAGGTATGCGCCCCACGGCCACACCGCGATCGACACATTGACCGGCGCGACGAGAGGATTCAGCCCCATCTCGCCGTAACCGCGATACACCAGCGGGCGCACGTAGCACGACGACAGCCCGCTCGAGCGAACTGTGTCCTTGCACGCAATTACGAGATCGTCCACCGAATACGGCACCTGCATCATGAAGATGTGGGCGCTGTCGTGCAGTCGCCGGATGTGGTCGGTCAGCCGAAACACCGCGGGCCCTTTGGACGTTTCGTATGCGCGAATGCCCTCGAAGACCGCGCTGCCGTAGTGCAGCGAATGCGTGAGGATGTGAACCCGGGCCTCGTCCCAGGGGACGAGAGCGCCGTCCATCCAGATCTTCTCGGTGGGCGTGATCGGCATCCGCGGTTCCTTTCAGATCGCCTCGGCGACGGCGTCGCCGATTTCGTCCGTCGTCATCCCCATGTCCGGTCCGGCAGTTGCGCGCAACTTCCCAAGCACCCCAAGCGCCGCTCGCTCGACACGCGCCGCCGCCGACTCCTCGCCGAGGAACTCCAGCATCATCGCAACCGACAGAATACAGGCCACCGGATTGGCGCAGCCCTTCCCGGCGATGTCCGGCGCCGAGCCGTGCACCGGCTCGAATATGCTCGGCGTGCGCCGCGCCGGGTTCAGGTTCCCGCTTGCCGCGAGTCCCATCCCGCCGGCGATTGCCGCTCCAAGGTCGGTGACGATATCGCCGAACATGTTCTCGGTCACCATCACATCGAAGCGCTCCGGCTGGGTCACCATGTACAGGCAGGCTGCGTCCACGTGAACGTACTCGCGCTCAACGTCGGGGTAGTTCGCGTCGCCCATCTCGGCGAAGGCGCGCGCCCACAGACCGCCGGCATGCACGAGTACGTTCGTCTTGTGCACGAGGGTGAGCTTCTTGCGCGCGCGCCGCTCGGCGAGATCGAATGCGTACTCCAAGACTCGATCCACGCCGGTGCGCGTGTTGATCGACTCCTGCGTCGCAACCTCGCGCGAAGTCCCTCGCGCCTGAACGCCCCCGGCCCCCGCGTAGAGCCCCTCGGAGTTCTCGCGAATGACCACAAAGTCGATGTCGGCGGGGCCCTTTCCGGCGAGCGGGGTGGCGACGCCCTCTGGAAGTTTCACCGGACGCAGGTTCACGTAGAGATCCAAGTCGAAACGCAACTTCAGCAGCAGATCCCGCTCGAGCACTCCCGGCGGCACGCGAGGATCGCCCACAGCGCCAAGTAGAACCGCGTCGAGCACGCGCATCTCTTCCAGCGTTGCGTCGGACAACACCTCGCCCGTGCGCAGGTATTTCTCGGCCCCGAGATCGAAGGAGACGCGCTCGGTAGTGATGCCGCTCGCGTCAAGGGCTTTGAGTCCTTGCGCGACTACTTCAGGACCGATGCCGTCGCCGGGGATGATTCCGATCTTGTACGTCATGGCACCACCACTATGTGCTCGAGGATGCGGCGAGCGAGCACCTCGTCGCCGTGAATCTCCAGGCCTCCGTGTGCGCGCGCCTGCACCGGCGTCCAGCGACCGCCCAGCACACAGAAGAACCCCTCCACGCTCATGCGAAAACGCAAGACCGAGTCGGCGGGCACGCCGCTCGACAGCAGCGTTCCCCTTGAATCCGACGTCTGAATCGCGATCGTGCGGCCGGGGGCCGGGACTTCAAACACGACGACCGACCCATCGGGAGCCTGCCCCCTCCGAGACACGACCACCGGCAGCGACTTCGTCGCCAGCCGCTCGAACACGAAGTTCGCGACGGCGCCGTCCAGGTGTCCGGGGCGTCCGGTCGCCCGGCGGATGTCCTGCTCGTGGTAGAAGACGTCCAGGATCCGCATCGCCAAGTACAGCCGCTGGTTCAGGCGACCCGGCGGCGCCTCTACTTCACCATCCCAAGCCGCCTCATCGAGCGCGCGCAAGTCTGCAAGCCGCTTCGCGGTAGCGTCGCGAAACTCCGCCAGTACGTCGGGACCCGCAATGCTCCGGCGCGCGACGACCTCTCGCTCGTTCAGCTCCTGGAACTCGCTGGTGATGCGGGAGACGTTCGAGAGGTCCACGGGAGAAGCCGGCTCGGTGCCGGTCATGATCGCTTCGTAACTCGTGAGGTGTGAGAGGTTGTCCTTCACCGTCCACCCAGGGCAATCGCTCTGCAGATCCCAATCGCCCGGCTCCAGGTGCGCGCACACCTCCTCGACGGAAGAGAAGGCTTGCTCCAGAAGATCGACACGCCCGGCGTCGCTCAATCCCTCAATATCTGTCATGGGCAGGAATTGTACCCGGCCTGCTGGAGCATACAACCGTTCGTGATAACATACGCCCATGGCTGCGGTCGCGCGCCCGAAGAACCTGCCGGATCCCGCCGCACAGTCGGGAGCCCGGATCCGCACGCTGCGCGAGGCGCGGGGGCTCTCCCTGCGGGATCTCGCGCAGCGAAGCGGCGTGAGCGCGCCGATGCTCTCGCAAGTGGAACGTCGCGAAACCTCACCCACACTCGCCGTCGCTGCGAAGATCGCCGCCGGACTCGGGCTGTCTTTGTCGCAACTGCTGCGTCTGGACGAAGAGCACCACGTCGTGGTCGTGCGTCGCGCGGATCGCCAAGCCGTTCGACGCAACGGACACAAGATCGAGATGCTCTCACCCTCCCTTCCCGGCCAGCGCGCAGCCGTATCGCTGCATACCTTGCGTGCCGGTGGGCGCACCGGCGACGCCGGAGATCCTCCGATGCACGAACCCGGCAGTCGCGAGACCGCCGTCGTACGCACCGGCAGCCTCACGTTGATCTTCGACAAGGATCGCTACGAGTTGTCCGAGGGCGACGCAGTGACCTTCGATGCGGACCTCCCCCACCACTTTGAAAACCCCGGCGAGATAGAGACCGTATTCGTCGCGGTCGTCACCACCGAACTCCGCACGACCTAGGAGCAGACATGCCGAAAACCATGTTCGAGAAGATCTGGGAAGCGCACGAGGTGCGCCAAGACCTGATCTACATCGACCTGCACCTCGTTCACGAGGTGACCTCACCGCAGGCTTTCGACGGTTTGCGTCTTGCGGGCCGCGAAGTCCGGCGAACCGACCGGACGCTTGCGACCGCCGACCACAACGTCCCGACCGACGGAACACATGCCGCACGTCTGATCGCCGACGACCTGTCGCGCGCGCAGGTGGAGGCACTCGAGCGCAACTGCGTCGAGTTCGGGGTCCCGCTGTTCTCACTCGGCTCAGGTCGCCAGGGCATCGTTCACGTGATCGGTCCCGAACTCGGCGTCACGCAACCGGGCATGACGATCGTGTGCGGGGACAGCCACACGGCGACGCACGGCGCCTTCGGATCGCTCGCTTTCGGCATCGGCACATCCGAGGTCGAACACGTGCTGGCAACACAGACACTGCCGCAACGTCGCCCGAAGACCATGCGCATCACCTACACGGGCGCGCTTGCCGCCGGCGTTACCGCCAAGGATCTGATCCTGGCAACAATCGGCCGCGTCGGAACAGCCGGATGCACCGGATACGTCGTGGAGTTCGCCGGCGAGACCATCGAGCAGATGTCGATGGAAGCACGGATGACGGTGTGCAACATGACCATCGAAGCCGGCGGGCGCGCAGGGATGATCGCTCCCGACGACACAACGTTTGAATACGTGCGGGAGCGGGCTGCTGCGCCGTCCGGCGACGCGTGGGACGAGGCGGTGGTGCGCTGGCGCGCGCTCGCCACAGACCCGGGCGCGGCTTTCGATCGCGAAATCACCATCGACGCATCTTCCCTAGCGCCGATGGTTACTTGGGGAACCACGCCGGGGATGGTCGCCGACGTGACCGCAACCATTCCCGATCCCGCGGCCTTCGACTCCGAAGGGGAACGCGACGCGGCCGCGCGCGCGCTCGCCTACATGGGCTTGGATGCCGGGACCCCGATCACCGACATCGCGATCAGTCGCGTGTTCATCGGCTCGTGCACAAACTCGCGCATCGAAGACCTTCGGGCGGCCGCGCGAATCGCCGAAGGTCGCCGTGTCGCGTCGGGTGTGAGCGCGATGGTCGTCCCCGGCTCGCATCTGATCAAGCAGCAGGCCGAGTCCGAGGGTCTGGACCGCATCTTCACCGATGCGGGATTCGACTGGCGCGACACCGGATGCTCGATGTGTCTGGGAATGAACCCCGACACGCTCGACCCCGGCGAGCGTTGCGCCTCGACTTCGAACCGCAACTTCGAAGGGCGCCAAGGACGCGGCGGTCGCACGCATCTGGTTTCGCCGGAGATGGCCGCCGCAGCCGCTATCGAAGGTCATTTCGTAGACATCCGGGGGTGGAACAAGTGAAGCCGGTTACCGTGATCAGCGGCAAGGTCGCAGTGCTCGATCGATCCGACGTCGATACCGACCAGATCATTCCGAAGCAGTTCTTGAAGCGGATCGAGCGAACCGGCTTCGGCGAGTTCCTCTTCTACGACTGGGTCCGCTCCGGCGAGGTGACCCTGGAGCGCGCGCCGATTCTGGTAGCGGGTCGCAACTTCGGCTGCGGGTCGTCGCGCGAGCACGCGGTGTGGGCAATCCAAGACTTCGGCTACCAAGCCGTCGTCGCTCCGTCCTTCAGCGACATCTTCTTCGCCAACTGCACCAAGTGCGGCGTGTTGCCGATCGCGCTGCCGGAAGAAGACGTGCGCGCGCTCATGGGCGCACGCGAGGCAACCATCGATCTCGCCGCACAGACCGTGACCTTCGCCGGTCGCAGCGCCTCGTTCGAGATCGACGCCGAGACCAAACACCGCCTGCTAAACGGTCTAGACGAGATCGGCCTGACGCTGCAGCACGAAGACGAGATCACAGCGTACGAACGCGCGCGCGCGCGCGCAGGCGTGGCGACGACGTCACTCTGAGCGCGAAGGCTCATTCGACCGGCGGAATGAGGGCCGGTCTCCTCGGGGCTATACCCCCTTCACTGTGTTGGGTATACTCCCAGCCATGGAGATCACGCCGGCTGAACGGCGGCCCGGGCGCAGGCGCGTGCGCGAGGTCGCGGTCCCCTACGACGCCCTGGGTGAGCGCGACCGTATCGCCCGCGTCGTCGCCTTTCTCGGAAACAACCTCACCGCAGAGATCCTCCACGTCGCGAAGTCACAGCCGGGACGCTGGCGTGACGGAACCGAGCGCGTGTCCGAGAGGAACCTGCGCGCGCTCCTCGACCTCGACTACGTGATCGCGCGGCTGCTCATGCTGTGGGAGCCGGAGGCCGCGCGCGCGTGGCTCGACGGCGACAACCCCCACGCCGGCGGCCGTCCGATCGACGTCATGCGCTTACGAGGATCGATCGCGGTCGTCGCGGCGCTCGACGCCGACGAAACCGGCGCGTATGCGTGAGCTGTACCGCGTGATCACCTGGATCCCGGGTGCGCGCGCAGGCCGAGCCGGGCACCCCCTCCACGTCCCCAGGAACGCGCAAGGGTCCGGCCGCGTGGACAACCCGGACGTCTACGGCGTGTTGTATGCGAGTACTGCGCCGGAGGGGGCCATCGCGGAAGCTTTCGGACACCTCGCGACGTGGAGCGACTCGATGCTGCGCCGCCCCGGCGGCGGAGTGCGTGCGCTCGCGATGTATCGCCTGACCAACGACCGAATCCTCGACCTCGACGACCCCGCGCAGTTGCTCGCGCGCGCGCTGCGCCCCTCGCGTGTGGTCACGCGCGACCGTGAAGTCACGCAAGCGTGGGCGCGCGCGATCTACTCGGAAGATCGATGGGCAGGCGTGTCGTGGTGGAGCCGCTACGACGCGCGCTGGACCTCAGTGGCGGTATGGGCGATCGAAACGCTGCACGCGTCCCGGCGTGTGGCGCCGCTCAGCCTGACCGATCCAACCGTCGGGCGCGCGGCCGCAGCGCTCAACCGACCGCGGACATTGCGCGACTGAGGAACAGCCGGGTCAGGCAGCTCTCGCGTCCCGTCCCCCCTCACGCATCGGTTCCCTCGCTTAGAACAGCAAGGTACCGGTCATATGCGAACAACCGGTTCCTCCGCTTCCCGGTCAACTCGCGGGCGATCTTGAGTTCGGAGAGGAGATCCATCGCTGAAGAAGCGGCAGGAAACGACAGCCCGGTTGCGCGACAGACTTCGGCAACGGAAAGGATCGGCCGAGACTTCAGCGCATCATGGACTCGCAGCGCGGAACCTGCGCGCCGCCCTGACGGTGCAATGCGTGTCCGATCCACTTGGAACATCTCCGTAAGCCGCTCGGCCGTGGAGACCGCGCCTTCCGCCGTCTGCCGAACGCCGACTAGCAGGAACTGCAGCCACGCCTCCCAGTCCCCACGGAGACGCACTTGGTCCAGCAGTTCGTAGTACACGGCGCGATTCTGCTTGAGGTAAAGGCTGAGGTAGAGGAGCGGTTCTCGAAGAGCACCCGCGTGGCACAGGAGCAAAGTAATGATCAGGCGGCCGACGCGGCCGTTTCCGTCGAGAAACGGGTGGATCGTCTCGAACTGAACATGGGCCAAACCGGCTCTCACAAGCACCGACAGCCCGTCGTCGTCTGCGTGGAGGAATCGTTCAAGCGCGGCCATGCATTCGGGCACATCTTCGTGAGGCGGTGGAACGAATGCTGCATTGCCCGGACGCGTGCCCCCGATCCAGTTCTGCGTCCGACGGAACTCACCCGGATGCTTGCTGCTGCCCCGTCCTCGCGCGAGCAGTACTTCGTGGATCTCTCGAATCAGCCGGCTTGAGAGTGGGAATCCCTCACGCAAGCGAGAAAGACCGTGATTGAGCGCCGCAACGTAGTTTGAAACCTCCGCAACGTCGTCGAGAGGTACACCGGGGGCCTCGTCGATCTCGAAGAGGAGCAGGTCGGACAGCGACGACTGAGTCCCCTCGATCTGCGACGAGAGCACCGCCTCCTTGCGCACGTATGCGTAAATGAAGAGCCCCTTGTCGGGCAAGAACGCGGCGACGCCGTCGAGCCGGCCGACGGCGAGCACCGCCGCCTCGAGTTCCCGCTGAAGCTCGGATCCGAAGATCAGCGGCGGGGACGGAGGAAGCGGCTTGGGAACGAACGCCCGGACGTCCTCTCCCCCCACGCGCGTAGTTGTGTACGTACCTGTCTCGCCCCGTTCCATGGGCATTCCCCCTGTTCAGCAACCCTGAATAGCCGGTTCCACTATTAAGCCTTCGCGTGCAAGTTTAAACAGTAGGTCGCAAGACGCAAGAAACGAACCGGCCGTTCAGTTACTCGCGCGGGGTTCCCGGGCGTCCCACTCAGCGCGAAGGATGCCGTACAGCTCAAGGTCTTCGAGCTTCTCCCACTTCATCACGTGCTGCCGCAGACAGCCTTCGCGGCGCATCCCGAGGCGCTGGACATCTGAGGCATCGGCGCGCGCGAAAGGACGAAGAGCCAGCCTCTCGGTCTGCAACTTCGGAATGGGCACCATCGGGCTCCCCTCTCTTGGGAAGAACCCGGCAGGGCCCATCGAGCCTTCGCTCTACGGCGTGGGTTCGCCCGCGCGCGCCTCGCGGTGGTGGCCGCGCGCGGCTCGGTTCAATGCGTTGAGAAACGCGCGCCCGGAGGCTTCGACGATGTCGGTAGAAATGCCGCGACCGGTGTAGCGCTGGCCGTCGATCTCGACCTGCACGCTCACGTCCCCGAGGGCTTCCGCGCCGGCGGTGATTGCCGCGACGTTGAAGCTGACGAGCGTCGCAGCCACTCCCGTCGCGCGCAGAATCGCACCGTAGACGGCGTCGACCATACCGTCGCCCATGGCGGACTCGGTGACGGTCTCGCCGTCGCGAGCGATGCGCACGGTCGCGGTCGGAGCCAGGTGCGTCCCACCGGCGACCTGGAGCGACTCCAGACGGAACGTATCCTCCTCGACGGTCTGGATCTCGTCGACGACGATCGCCTCGAGGTCCTTGTCGGTGATCTGGATCTTGCGGTCGACCAACTCCTTGAACCGCGTGAACGCCCGGTTCAGCTCTTCTTTTCCTAGCTGAAAGCCCATTTCTTCGAGTGTCTTGGAGAACGCGTGGCGGCCGGAGTGCTTGCCGAGCACGATCTTTCCGCCTTCGACGCCGATGTCGGCGGCGACCATGATCTCGTAGGTCAGGCGGTCCTGTAGCACCCCGTGCTGGTGGATACCCGATTCGTGCGCGAAGGCGTTCTCGCCCACGATCGCTTTGTTGCGCTGGATGCCGTAGCCGGTGAGCAACGACACCAGCCGCGACGTGCGCGCGATCTCGCGCGTGTTTAGCCCGACGTCCATGCCGAGCAAGTCACGACGCGTCTTCATCGCCATCACGATTTCTTCGAGCGAACAGTTGCCTGCGCGTTCGCCGATGCCGTTGACGGCGACTTCAACCTGGCGCGCGCCCGCGCGCACGGCCTCTATCGAGTTGGCGACCGCGAGGCCCAGATCGTTGTGGCAATGAACGCTCACAATCGCGTCCGCCAAGCGCGGCACGTTCTCGAAGCACGCGCGGATCATGGCGCCGAAGTCGTGCGGCAGCGCGTAGCCCACGGTGTCGGGAATGTTTACGGTCGTTGCGCCGGCCTCGACGACCGCGTCAATGATGCGGAACAAGAACTCCGGGTCGGTGCGAGTCGCATCCTGCGGACTGAACTCGATGTCGTCGCAGTAGCTCTTCGCGCGCCTCACACCGGCGACGGCCTGCTCGACGATCTCGTCCTCGGTCGCGTTCAACATGTATTTGCGGTGGATGTCGGAGGTCGACAAGAACACATGAATGCGCGGCTTGGCCGCATGGCGCAGGGCTTCCCACGCGCGATCGATATCCATGTCGACCGTGCGCGCCAGACCGGCGATCGTCGGACCCTTGACGGTCTCAGCGATGGCGCGCACGGCTTCGAAGTCCCCCACCGAGGTCTGCGGGAAACCGGCCTCGATGACGTCCACCCCGAGTCGGGTTAGCTGCTCGGCGATCTCGAGCTTCTCTTTGGTGTTGAGGTTGATGCCCGGCGACTGCTCGCCGTCACGCAACGTCGTGTCAAAGATAACTACTCGTCCGGAACCTACGCCGGTATCGCCGTCAGCTCCCATCTCAGACCTCCTTGCCCTCCAGGACAATCGACTTGGCTTGCTTTGCTCCCGAGCCCTGCGCCAACTCCGCCAAAACCTCGGGGTCGAGCGGCTGGTCCACAGTGAGCACCATGAGCGCTTCGCCACCGCGTTCGCGGCGTCCGACGCGCATGTCGGCAATGTTGATCTCGCGGCGGCCGAGGATGGTCCCGATGACGCCGATCACGCCGGGACGATCGTCGTAGCGCAGCACGCACATGTACTTGCCGGGCGGCATCTCAAGTTCGAAGCCGTAGATCCCGGTGATGCGCGGCTCGTTCTTGGTTCCGACGACCGTGCCGAGCACAGCCGCGTCGCCCTCGCCGCGAATCTCGATCTGGTTCACGTAGTCGCGCCCGGTGGCCGACTTCGTTTCGGAATACTCGAGCCCACGCTCTTCGGCCATCAACGGCGCGTTGACGAAGGTCACCGGTTCCTGCACGACGGCCGAAAGCATGCCCTTGAGCAGCGACAGAGTGAGCACACGCGTTTCGTGCTCGGCGATCGGTCCCGAGTAGACGAACTGCACCTTCTGAGAAGCACCGCCGATCGCTGTGAAGATGTGACCCAACTTCTCCGCGAGCGGAACAAACGGCCGCACCGTTTCGGAAAGCTCGCGTCCGAGATCCACGTTCACCGCGAACTGCACGAGGTCGCCTCGCAGCGCGAGCAAAACCTGCTCGGCGATGGTAGTTCCGGCCTTGTCCTGTGCCTCGGTCGTGCTGGCCCCAAGGTGCGGGGTCACCACGATTTGTTCGAGGTCGAACATCGCCAAGTGCCCGGGCGGTTCCTTCACAAATACGTCGATCGCGGCGCCCGCGATGACGCCCGCGGCAACGGCGCGCGCCAGCGCATCCTCGTCGATGATTCCGCCGCGCGCCGTGTTGACGATGCGTGCCTCGGGCTTCATCAGTGAAAGCTCGCGATCCCCGATCAGGCCGAGCGTCTCCGCCGTCTTGGGCAAGTGCACGGTAACGAAGTCGGCGCGACTCAACGCATCCTCGAGTGAATCCGCAACCTCCACGCCCATCTGCGCCGCGCGCTGCTTGGACACATAGGGGTCGTAGGCGATGATCTTCATCCCGAAGGCAAGCGCGCGCTGCGCCACCAAGGATCCGATCTTGCCGAGTCCCAGTACCGCCAGCGTCTTGCCGTACAACTCGACGCCCTCAAACTTCTTGCGCTCCCATCCGCCGGCCTTGAGCGACGCGTTCGCCGCAGGGATGTTGCGAGCCTGCGACAGCAGCAACGCCATGGCCTGCTCGGCCGCGCTCAACGTGTTGGACTGCGGGGCGTTGACGACCAAGACCCCCTGCCGTGTGGCCGCCTCGACGTCAACGTTGTCAACGCCGATCCCAGCGCGGCCGATCACCTTCAGTGACCGGCCGCGCTCGATCAGCTCGGCGTCGGCCTTGGTGGCCGAACGCACGATCAACGCGTCGTAGTCCCCGATGATCTCGAGCAGCTCTTCGCGGCTCAGACCCGTCCGGACGTCGACTTCGAGTTCCGCCCGCAGCCGTTCGATCCCGCTCTCAGCGATCGACTCCGCTACGAGCACCTTCATGACTGCGCGAACACTCCCTGCGCCGCCGCTACCGCTGCGCCGCGCGTCACCGGATAGCCCAGTTCCTCCAAGGCCAGCTCCAAGACCGCCATCGCCTGCAGGATTTCCGGCGCGGTGAGATAGCCGATGTGGCCGATGCGGAAGACCTTGCCCTTCAGCTTGTCCTGCCCGGGCGCGAAGATGATCCCGTACTTGGATCGCACCAGCTTGGTGACCGCCGACCCGTCGATACCCTCGGGGCACTTGATCGCCGTGACGCACACGCTGCGATCGAGGTCCTCGCCGAACAACTCGAGGCCCAGAGCCTGCGCACCGGCCTTGACTGCGCGAGAGAGTTGGGAGTGGCGAGCCCAAATGGCCTCGAGTCCGTCTTCGCGCATCATGCGAATCGCCTCACGAAGACCTAGGTACAACGACACGGCCGGCGTGTAGGGCGTCTCAGGCACGTCCTTGGCGGCGCCTTCGGCGACAATGCGCCAGTCCCAGTAGAAACGCGGGCAACGCGCGTTCTCGTAGGCCGCCCACGCCGCGGGAGAAATCGACAGAAACGCGATTCCGGGCGACATCATCAACGCCTTCTGCGACCCGCCGATAGCGACGTCCACCCCCCAGGCATCGACGTGCAACTCCGCACCGCCGACTCCCGAGATCGTGTCTACGATGAACAGCGCCGGGTGGTCCTTGACGACCGCGCCGATCGCTTCGATGTCGTTGACGACCCCGGTGGATGTTTCGGAGTGCTGGATGAGCACGCCCTTGATGTCGGGCTCAAGCGCGGCGGCGACATCGGCTGCCTTCGCGGTCTTGCCCCAGTCGTACTCCAGGTACTTCACATCTAGGCCGTAGGCCTCACAGATCTTCTTGAACCGCTTGCCGAAGTTCCCGACCGACACGACCAGCACGCGGTCGCCCGGCGAGAAGCAGTTCGCGACGGCGCTCTCCATCCCGCCGCTGCCCGACGAGGTGAAGGTGACAACGTCGTTGGTGGTGTCCAGGACCCACTTCAGCCCCTCGGTCACCTCGCGAAGCACGTCCCCAAACCCGGGACCGCGGTGATAAACGATCGGGCTGCCCTGCGCGAGCAGCACTTCCGGTGGGACCGGCGTGGGTCCCGGCGTCATGAGAATCTCTGGTTTGCGCACGTGATTGCCCCTTTTCGAGCGTCGGTCCGAAATCAGGGGCTCATCCTACCGCCGGACTCGCCGCCTGTGATTCCTTTCACAACCGCCCTAGCTCACCGCTTGTTGATCCAGGACATCATCGACCGCAACCGGGCCCCGACTTCCTCGATCTGGTGGGTGTTTTGGTCGATGCGCATCCGCTTGAAATTGGGCGCACCGGCCTCGTTCTCGTCGATCCACTCCTGGGCGAACTTGCCCGAGGTGATCTCGTCCAGGATCCGGCGCATCTCGGCCTTCGTGCCGTCGTTCACGACGCGCGGACCGCGGGAGTAGTCTCCGTACTCGGCGGTATCTGAGATCGAGTGACGCATCCACTTGAAGCCGCCCTCGTAGAGCAGGTCGACGATCAGCTTCAGCTCGTGCAGGCACTCGAAGTACGCGATCTCCGGCTGGTAACCGGCCTCAACCAGGGTTTCGAACCCGGCCATGACCAGCGCCGAAGTGCCGCCGCACAGCACGACCTGCTCGCCGAACAGGTCGGTCTCGGTCTCCTCCTTGAAGGTCGTCTCGATCAGCCCGGCGCGCGCCGAGCCGATCCCGCGCCCGTAGGCCAGAGCGATATCGCGCGCGCGCCCGGTGGCGTCCTGGTGGACGGCGAGCAGCGCCGGGGTGCCGATCCCCTCCTGGTAGGTACGCCGGACGAGGTGTCCGGGTCCCTTGGGGGCGATCATCGCGACGTCCACGCCGGCCGGCGGCGCGATCTGGCCGAAGTGGATGTTGAAGCCGTGGGCAAAGAAGAGCGCCTTGCCGTCGGTTAGGTTCGGAGCGATCGACTCGACGTAGACCTTCTTCTGCACGGTGTCGGGCAGCAGAATCATGATTAGGTCGCCGGCCTTGGTCGCCTCGGCGACCGTCTTCACAGTCAGCCCATCCGTCTCGGCAATGGCCCAGGACTTCGAACCTTCGTAGAGGCCGACGCAAACGTCGATGCCGGACTCGTGCAGGTTCAGCGCGTGGGCGTGTCCCTGGGACCCGTACCCGATGACGCTGACGGTCTTTCCTTGAAGAGGCTCAAGCGAGGCATCCGCCTCGTACCACATCGTTGCCATTGACTTCATCCCGCCCTTTCGGCGACTCGCAGCTGCTTCTCGGTAATCGCCTTGTCTCCGCGTCCGAGCGCAACCAGTCCGGTCCGCACCATTTCTTTGACTCCGTAGCCGTGCAGCAAATCCGTCATCGCCAGCAGCTTGTCCGGCGAGCCCGTTGCCTCGATGGTCAGCGCGTGCGGCGACACGTCCACAATCTTGGAACGGAAGATATCTGCGATCTCGACGATCTGCGCGCGCGTCTCAGCCGACGCCTTGACCTTGACGAGCAGCAGTTCCCGCTCGACCGACGCATCTCGATCCAGTTCGACGATCTTGAGCACGTTGATCAGCTTGTTCAGCTGTTTGACCACCTGCTCGAGCGGCTTGTCCTCGACGTTGACCACGATCGTGATCCGCGACACGTTGTCGTGTTCGGTGGGGCCTACGGCGAGCGAGTGGATGTTGAAGCCGCGCCGCGCGAATAGACCCGAGATCCGGGCCAGCACTCCGGGCTTGTTCTCGACGAGGACGGAAAGCGTGTGGCGAGCCATCAGACGATCCCCTCCGGAGTGTCGTGAAGCACGTCGGCGTGCTCCTTCTCGAATGCCGGTCCCAGGATAATGTCGTCGTTGGAGGCGCCCGCCGGGACCATCGGGTAGCACTTCTCCTTCGGGTCGACTCGGAAGTCGATGATCACCGTACGGTCGTCGATCTCCATCGCCTTGCGGATCGTCGACTCAACCTCCGCGGCAGTCTCGCACCGCAGGCCGACCGCGCCGTACGCATCGGCCAGCTTCACGTGGTCGGGGATCATGCCCCCCAAGTCAACCTGGCTGTAGCGCTCTTCGTAGAACAGCTCCTGCCACTGGCGCACCATGCCGAGCGAGGCGTTGTTGATCACAGCGATCTTGACCGGGATGTTCTCGGTCGTCATCGTCGCCAACTCCTGGCTCGTCATCTGGAAACACCCGTCGCCGTCGATCAGCCACACCGGGCGCTCGGGACATCCCATCTTGGCTCCCATTGCCGCGGGAATCCCGTAGCCCATCGTGCCGAGCCCGCCGGAGTTGATCCACCGGTGCGGACTGCTGAACTTCAAGTACTGCGACGCCCACATCTGATGCTGCCCGACGCCCGAAACGTAGATCGCCTCGGTGCCGACCAACTCGCCGATCTTTTGGATGACGTACTCCGGCTTGAGCACGCCGTCGGGCTCCTGCTCGTAGTTGAGCGGATACCGCGCGCGCCACTGGTCGAGCATCGCAATCCACTCCGAGTAGTCGGGCGCGCCGCGCTCGACGAGCAGTTCTTCGACGGCCTCGCAGATGTCCTGGATCACGCTGCGCGCGTCGCCGACGATCGGCACGTCCACGAAGCGATTCTTGCCGATCTCGGCGGGGTCGATGTCCGCATGGATGATCTTCGCGTGCGGGGCGAATGCGTCGAGTTTGCCCGTCACTCGATCGTCGAAGCGCGCGCCGAGTGCGACGAGCAGATCCGCGCGCTGCATCGCGGTGACCGCCGTGTAGTTCCCGTGCATGCCCGGCATCCCCAAGCACCGAGGGTCGTCGTCGGGCAGCGCGCCGCGCGCCATGAGCGTGGTGACCACCGGCGCACCGGTGAGTTCAACCAGCCTGCGCAGTTGTTCGGACGCGCGCGCGCGAACGACTCCACCACCGACGTACAGAACCGGCCGGGACGCGCTCAGCAGCATCCGGGCCGCCTCCCGAATCTGCTTTTGATTGCCCTTGGTGACCGGGTGGTAGCCGGCGAGATCCGGCTTCTCCGGATACCACCAGGCCATCTCCGCCTGCAGGACGTCCTTGGGGATGTCCACCAGCACCGGTCCTGGCCGGCCGGTCTTGGCGATGTGGAAGGCCTCGTTTATGACGCGCGGAATGTCCTGAGGATCCATCACGAGGAAGTTGTGCTTGGTCACCGGCATGGTGATCCCGGTGGCGTCGCACTCCTGGAACGCGTCACCGCCGACCGCCCAGCGCGCCACCTGGCCGGTGATCGCCACCATCGGAATCGAATCCATGAAGGCGTTCGCCAGCCCCGTCACAAGGTTCGTGGCCCCCGGACCGCTGGTAGCGATGCAGACCCCGACCTCTCCGGTCGCGTGCGCATACCCCTCGGCCGCGTGAGCCGCACCTTGCTCATGGCGACACAACACATTGCGAATCGGCGAATCACGCATGGGGTCAAACAATGGAAGGATCGCGCCTCCGGGAATCCCGAAGGTCACCTCGACCCCCTCCATCTCGAGGCTCTTCATAGTGGCTTGCGCCCCTGTGATCTTCATCGTGTCTCCTCGCTGTCCGATGCGCCGGGGCCGACGGAAGCCGCTCGTTCCGCCGCCCGGTAGGTCTCCGCGATCAACTCCTGCGCCGTCGCAACCCGCACGCCGACAGCCTCCAGGTCCCGCAAGTTGGCGATCCGCGTTTCGTCGTTCGCTGTGGCCATCCCGTCCTCGACGCAGATCACGTCGTAGTCCAGGGACACCGCATCGAACATCGTCGCGCGCGGCGAATTCGGCAGGGATACTCCACATACGGCCACCTTCGTGACGCGCGCGCGGCGCAGCAGCATGTCCAGTTCCGTCCCGAGGAAAGCGCTGAACCTGCGCTTCACGACGACCGGCTCGCCCGGCTCCGGAGAGAATCGATCCAAGATCTGACGGCCCCAAGTTCCCTCGACGCAGATCCCCCGGCCGGCCTCGAACGACGGCATCCGAAAACGCTCGACGTCCCACCCGTCGCTGCGATGAGAACGTACGGCGTGGACTACCGGCGCGCGCGCCTCCCTGAACGCGTCCAGCACCAGCCCCATGGCCTCAGCCCGGTGGGCAGCGTCACGGATGAACATGCGCCCGTCGGGATGGGCGATGTCGTTCTGCATGTCGATGATGAGCAGTGCGGTCCTTGCCATTCGCGCTCCCTGCCGTCCCATGCGGCTCCCCCTGCGACGAGGATCACCGCCAACAAAAAACCTCCCGCTTGGCGAGAGGTTTGCGCACACCCGGATCCCGGGCGCGCGCTACACGAGAACTACGAGCGTCCTGGTGAGACAGTCTGTTCCCGAGGTATTCATGGTCGCGCCAGTCTGCCAGGGACCCCCGATGGTGTCAACAAGCCGAATTGCATCACAGGAAATGGCCGCCAAGGGAGCGATGCTCGATGAACTCGTCCCACTGGCGGGCTGGACCCGCAGGCATGCACGACGCGCTCTGCTCGGCGCCGGGGAGTCGGCACCACGCCCTCCCGGCGGGACCACAACAGGTTTTACGACCGGCGCCGAGGATGGGTCCCTGTCCCCTCCAGGCGTCCGGCTTCAGACGCAGGCTGCGCGGGGCACCTTCTGAAGCGTCTTAGGAACAACGTCGCCCCCAGCGCCATGCCCCACGCCCCTGCAAGGACCTGTCGCACATCCGCGTCGTGAAGCCCCTGCAGCACAAATAGCCCACCGAACACAATGCAGAGGACCTTTGCTACAGAGGAGAGCCGGCACAGAAATTGGCCAAGTCCTTCTACCACTCGCACGGCCCTCCTTGCCCCCTCACCAATGCGTCAATAGTGTAGTAGGGACCTGTCCCGCCAGGTCAAACCGGGCGCAACATTGGAGTAACCGCAACAGAGCCCTGACCGTAGCGAGAGTCGAGCTCGGACTGAAGTCCATCTGGAGCGATCAGCACATCCAGTTCTACCGTGTCCGAAGGCGGATCCACTGCCACCCCAAGGATGCGAATCCCAAGGGTAGATGCGCCGTTCGTCTTGAGATCTTCGGCCACGCGTTCCAACGTTACGCGAGATCTTGGAGCATAGGCTACGCAGAGATTGCCACCCCACACGCGTCGTAGCGCTTGTCTATGTTCATCGACGGATCCTGTGAAAGTAACGTTGAGAACTTGGGTTCTAGGATCGTCAGTGGACTCACCAGCCCTCGCGTCGGAGATCCAAAGCCCCGCGATATCGGAGGAGTCTCCCGCGATAGCCATGGCCGCCTGAAGGTCCGATTCAGTCTCTCGCCCCGCATCAGGAGCCTGCCATCCGCCCGCTGGTGGCTCGCAAGCCGTTTTCGCGAAAGGCGTCTCTGTCGCAGAGGGCCGGGAGACAGATCTTGCACTGCGGATGGTAAACGTACCGTCTTCATAATCGCCGACGAGGTAATACGTGCCCCACCGAGTACCATGAAGCCTCGTGCTGCCGTCGCCGTCCTGCCAGTGCCAATTACGCAGAACAAGTCCGCCACACTGGGGAGGAGCGGACGAAAGGACACCGCCCACGCAGAGAACTGGGTCGTCGTTGGATCGCTGCAGGACGGTTCCTGAGGCGGCGTACAGCGAACGGGAATGCGGGCTCGCACTTGCGAAGAAGGCCGCTGGAGGGTTCCGACGCGGTCCGAGCAGGACACTGATCGCAAACGCAAAGCCTGCGCAGAGCATGCTGGCTGCAATCACTCGCACCGCGCGACGGAGTCTCCTCATTCGTGTACCGCGCTGAATCGTGGAGCGGATCCGCTCGATGCCGGGACTGTCCAGTGGCTGTGTGGCGAGATCGCGGAAGAGAGTCCTGAGATCGCCTCTAGCTGACATCTGAGTCCTCCAGTTCCAGTAAGTGAGAGAGTCGTTGGCGCGCCCTGTGCAAATGAACGCGGACTGTTGCTTCTGCGCAACGCATGATTCTTGCGATGTCCGCGGTTGGAAGCTCGTCCAGGTAGAAGAGGGTGACAACGGTGCGTTGCCGCGGGGAGAGGGACAGCAGAGCGCTTTGAAGGGTGGTAGCCGGAGCTTCTGTGTCCGAGCGCTCGACAGAAGCAACACGAATCGGACGACGGCGTGCCTCACGGATCGCAATTCGGACTGTTACTAGGTGTACCCATGCCGCAGGCGAGTCATAATCTCTGATTCGCTGCCACCGAGAGAATGCGCGGACGAAAGCCTCCTGTGCCGCGTCTTCAGCGCCAACTGTCGATCCGAGTATCGTCCGGGCAGTTCGCACCATACGAGGGAACTCGGCCCTGAAGAAGTCGATGAAATCCTCGCTGGAGTCATTCATAGCTCTGGTATAGACATCCCGGGCGCACGCGTTTGTTTACGCTGGCAGGAACACGCGTCTCGTGAGTCTACCGCGAGGGGTGCATCCCGAAGGCGAGGGCTAGTTCGCCGAAAAGAGAGAGTCAATACCCCTCAAATGGTTCGCACCTCGGACCCTGGGAGTCTTCGGCGCGAGGGTGGAATCAGTCGCAGACCGCGCCCTTGGAGGCGCTGGAGACCAGGCGCGCGTACTTGCCGATGGCGCCGCGCGTGTAGCGAGGTTCCGGAGGCACCCAGCCCTTGCGACGCTCGGCCAACTCCTCCTCCGACACTTCGACGTCGAGGCGCCGGTTGGGAATGTCGAGCACGATGGTGTCGCCTTCGCACACGAAAGCGATGTTCCCGCCGTCCACAGCCTCGGGGGCAACGTGGGCAACCATGAAGCCGTGCGTCGCTCCGGAGAAGCGACCGTCTGTGATTAGACACACGGTCTTGCCGAGCCCGGCGCCGGACACCGCCGCAGTCACGGCAAGCATCTCGCGCATTCCCGGTCCGCCGCGCGGGCCCTCGTAGCGGATGATGATGACGTCGCCGGACTTGATCTCGCCCTTGGTCACCGCGTCGAAGGCGCCTTGCTCGGTGTCGAACACGCGCGCGGGTCCGCGGAACACGGTTCCCTCCATGCCTGCAATCTTGGCGACGGCGCCTTCGGCGGCAAGTGATCCACGAACGATCGCCAAGCCGCCGCTCACATGGATCGGGTCCTCAATCGGACGGACGACGTCGTGGTTGGTGGGGTGCGCAACTCCGACGAGGTTCTGCTCGACGGTTTGCCCGGTCACGGTCATCGCGTTCCCGTGCAAAAGCCCCGCGTCCAGCAGTTCGCGCATGACGCCGGGCACTCCGCCGACCGAGTCCAAGTTCAGCATCACGAACCGGCCCCACGGCTTCATGTCGGCGATGATCGGAGTGCGGCGCGAAACGCGGTCGAAGTCATCGATAGTGAGGTCGCCACCGATCGTGTGTGAGATGGCGAGCAAGTGCAGCACGGCGTTGGTCGACCCGCCGATCGCAACGACCACCGCGATTGCGTTCTCGAACGCCTCGCGCGTAAGGATGTCGCTCGGGCGGATGCCCTTCTGAAGCAAGTTCAGCACAGCGCCGCCGGACTGCACGCCGTACTCGTCGCGGCGTCGATCCACGGCCGAAGGTCCACTGGATCCCGGAAGCGACAACCCAAGCGCTTCGATAGCCGACGCCATCGTGTTTGCGGTGAACATCCCGCCGCAGGCTCCGGCACCGGGACAGGCGTTGCGCTCGAGTTCGAGCAGTTCCGCGTCGGTCATCTTCCCCGCGGCGTGCGCGCCGACCGCCTCGAACACGTCCTGGATGGTGACGTCATGGCCCTGGAACTTGCCCGGCAAGATCGACCCGCCGTAGAGGAACACGCTTGGGATGTCCAGGCGGCACGCGCCCATGACCATGCCCGGAAGCGACTTGTCGCACCCGGCGACGGTAACCAAAGCGTCGAACCGCTCCGCGTGCGCGACCAGCTCGACCGAGTCGGCGATGACTTCGCGCGACACCAGCGAGGCGCGCATGCCCTCGTGGCCCATCGAGATGCCGTCCGAAACGGCGATGGTCGTGTACTCGACGGGAACCCCGCCGGCCTCACGGACGCCTTGCTTGACGGCCTTGGCGACGCGATCGAGGTGAATGTTGCAGGGAGTCACCTCGTTCCACGACGAAGCGACGCCGACCTGCGGCAGCTTTAGGTCGTCTTCGGAGAACCCGGCGGCGCGAAGCATGGCCCGCGCGGGCGCGCGCGCCGGCCCCTCAGTGACGTCGCGGCTGCGATGGCGAGTGTCGAACGGAGTCTCAGGCATGCGGGCAAGGATATCGAGCCTCGCCCGGCGGTGCCTCAGCTACCGGTGACCGACAACAGCGCGCGGAAGTCCACTTCGTCGCCCGTACCACGAACTCGTAGCCCGAACGACTCCATGTGCTCCAGCAGCGGCGCGACATCGGCTTCATAGGCGGGACGCTGCTCGGGCCCGAGGAAGGTTTCCAGCAAGGTCCGCAGCCGGTCGACCCGCACGAACATCTGCATCACGACCCCGTCGTCGGATTCGTCGAACGCTCTCTTATAGACCGCGTCGTCGCGAAGCGACGACGCGGATGCGCCCTGGAGAGTCGTGGCATAAGGCTCGCTCGACGCGATTACGATTCGGTCCTTCCCCCGGCGCAGCACCACGCTGAAGTCACCTGCCTCCACGATGAAGCCGCCGGCGATGTCCCGAACCGACCCGCCGCCTCCGAGACCCTCCATGAATCCCTCAACGCGGGCGCGTAGCGCGGCCAGCACCCGAGTCGCCGCGGCGGTGTCGGTCGGCTCGATCAATACGCCGACGTCGGGCACCCCCGATCCCGACAGGCCCCCGAAGACCACCGAGAACTCCCCTCGCAGCATCGGGGCGAGGTCGCGCTCGAGGTCGATGCCGAGTGATTCCCGTACCGCCTCGACCGCCGACTCCACCGGGGACGCACCTGCGCCGGCCTTACCCGTCGCCTCAAGTCCTACGAGGATCCTGGCGCCGAGGTTGAATGCCGTAAGCGACGCAACCAAGCCGCTCGATGTGGACTCAAGCAGTGCCGGAGTCCCCTTCGTGGGTGCCTCTTCCTGTTCGGTACCCGCAAACGCGTGCCCAACGAGTGCGATTCCCGCCGCTTCCGCACGCACGGCCGCAACCACGATCCCGCTCCGGCCGCTTGCGAACGAGTCGAGCACGCCCGTGGACAGCCCTTCGCCTTTGACGATGTCTTTGAGGCGGGAGTTGTCGGCCCACATCAACACCAGGCCGTCGCCGTCGACGCTCTCACGAGCGCTCCGGTAAGCCTCAGCATCGGCAAGCACCGGGCCCTTCTCGGCCCCCGCGCGCAGTTCCGTAATCGCCTTCGCGCTGTCCGACAGGTAAGCGATTCCCCCCGAAATCTCATAGGAGAACGGCTTCTCGGTGAACTTCGCCAGGGCGGCGCGCGCAGCGCCTTCGTCGTCGACCGCCACTAGAGCAACCACGACGGGATCGCTCCCCGCAGACTCGGGCGCGCGCACCGCAATCCCAATCTGGGAACCTATCCACGGCCGAACGTCCTTGCTGTATCCGACGCCGGTGCCCGACAGTGCGTCGTCGAGCAAAGCGTCAATCCGGGACTGCAACTTCTCACGCCCCGAAGATCCCACCCGCGACAACAGTCGAGCGAGCACCTGTTGCTGTTCGAGCGACGGTCGAATGCTGACCTTCACGAACGCGACGACATCGGCCGGCACTTTGAATTCCACTGCCGCCGCGGATCCGCCGCGCGCCACGATCACCGCGGCACCGCCCGCCAGCAATACGAACACAGCTAATGCGAGGGCTACATACCGCGCGCGCCCCACCCGGGGCGTCGCGGATTCAATGAGGGTTGCCTCAGTCGAGCCTCCCGAATGAGGATCGACGGGGACCGGAGGATTCTCGCCAGTCTGATCGGGTCCTGAACCAGTCTCGTCCATGGGGTGTCAGCGTAATGGCGCTGCGAAGATCCGGCTAGGACCTGCGGCGGTTGCCTACACCCGGAATCCGCCCGGGCGCACCTCGACGCTGGTTCCGGTTCCCCCCGAGACCGCAAGGCCGACGACCAGCAGGATTGCGACCAGCAGAACCAAGCCGATGCCAACCCAGCCGACAATGACGCCGGCGCGCGCCAGGCCCTCTCCCTGCAACTCGGGGTTCTCAGCGATCCGGCGCTTGGCCATCGAGCCGAAGACGATCCCCAAGATCGAGCCAACGACCGGCATCACGACGAACGCGGAAACCGCCGAAGCAAGAGACGCGATCGCGAACCCTTCGACGGGCTTGCCCCCGCCGAACACAGGACCGGATGTGCGCGCGGAGGGTCCGGGATGACCGCACTGCGGACACGCGACGGCGGCCGGCGAGATCTCACGGCCGCAGTTCTGACAAAAGGCCATCTTCTCCCCCTACTTCGGGACGCTGTAGACGCGAGTGTCGGCCACGATGTCGTGCCACGTGCGCTTTTCGGGATCCCACAGGTACCACAAGTAACCGATGTACAGCGCAGAATTCGAAACCCACGACATAGCGACGCGCGCGGCCGCGCGGCCGGGACCGATGAGTTGTCCCTCGGGCGCCGTCACGCGAATTCGCATCGCCATCCGCCCCACAGTTTGCCCGCGGTTGTACGCGATCCCCAGCCACTGGTACGCAAACGGAATCGGAATGAACAGCACACCAGCAAACGGGATAACGCTCGCAGGGATGAGCACTGCCAACAACAGCGCGCCGGTCACAAGCGCGTCGATCAACAGGGCCGCGAAGCGCTCGCCGAACGTCGCGAAGTTGCCGACCTCGACCGGTGCGGTGCCCCCGGCGGATCCCGCCCCCCACGCAACCGGTGACGCGGTGACGGTTCTAACCGGGTGCCCACAGTTCGGACACGAAACCACCAAGTCGGAGTTCTGGTTTCCACAATGCGCGCAATACGCCACTGCCCCTCCCTCGTCCGGTCCTAGGCTAGCGCAGGGCGTCGCGAAGGACGCGCGTGACGACGGGCGGGGCAGCCTGCCCCTTGGTCGCCTTCATAACCTGGCCGACAAGGAACCCAAAGACCTTGTCCTCGCCCGCGCGGTAGCGCGCCACTTCTTCGGCATTCTGCTCGATCACGGCCGCAACCGCGGCGGCAATCGGCCCCTCGTCGGAGACCTGCTCGAGTCCGCGCTCGCGCACTATTTCCAAGGGGTCCAGGCCCGACTCGTACGCCTCCTGGAACACCTTCTTCGCAGTGTTCAAGTTCACCGAGCCGTCCTTGACGGCCGCGATGAGCGCCGAGAGGCGGCCTGAGGAGACCCGCGAGTTCTCCACTTCGTCGCCGGCGGTGTTGAGGGCGCGCGCCAGTTCTCCCGCCATCCACACTGCCGCGTCGCGCGCGTCTGTGCCGGCGGCGAGCAACTCATCGAAGTAACGAACCGACTCGGGTGAAGCCCCGACGAACGCCGCTTGCGCAGGCGTGAGGCCGTGCTCGGAGGCCAAGCGCGCGCGGCGCGCGCGCGGCAGTTCGGGCAGCGACGCGCGGATGCGTTCGATCCAAGCATCGTCCGGCTCGATGGGCACCAGGTCGGGCTCTGGGAAGTAGCGGTAGTCGAAGGCCTCTTCCTTGGAGCGCAGCGTATGCGTCAGGCCTGTGCCTTCTTCGAAGTGTCGCGTCTCTTGCGCGACCCGCTCGCCTGCTTCGAGCAGCTTCGTTTGACGCTCGATCTCGTGGGCGAGCGCGCGCCCCACCGAGCGCACCGAGTTCAAGTTCTTGATCTCAACCTTGGTCCCGAAGGCCTCAGTGCCGGCCGCGCGCATCGAGATGTTCGCGTCGCAACGCATCGAGCCCTCTTCCATGCGCACATCGGACACGCCGAGCGTGAGCAAGATCCCCCGCAGTTCGGTGAGATAAGCCTTGGCTTGCTCGGGCGTGCGGATGTCCGGCTCGCCGACGATCTCAACCAACGGAATCCCGGCGCGGTTGTAATCCAGAAGCGAGTAGTCGGACCCGGCGATGCGTCCGGTCGCCCCGACGTGCAACGACTTACCGGTGTCCTCTTCCATGTGCGCGCGCGTGATCCCGAGGCGATGCGTCTCACCGTCCACTTCAACCTCGAGCGAGCCTCCGACACACAGTGGAAGGTCGTACTGCGAGATCTGATAGTTCTTCGGCATGTCCGGGTAAAAGTAGTTCTTGCGGTGAAACACCGAGTGCGGCGCGACCGAGCATTCGAGGGCAAGGCCGATCATGATCAAGTCGGCGATCGCCCGTTCGTTTGCCACCGGCAGTGTCCCGGGTTGCCCGAGACACACAGGACAGGTCTGGGTGTTCGGCTCGGCCCCGAAGGTCGTCGGGCATCCGCAGAACATCTTTGAGCGCGTCGACAACTCGACGTGAACTTCCAACCCGATGACTGCTTCGTACATGCTCATCGCTTGCTCCAAAGCGGTGGCGGCGCGAGTGGGCCGCGCGCGCGCTCGTACGCGGCCGACACACGGAAGAGCAACTCCTCAGACAGCGGCGGCCCCATGAACTGCAATCCGACCGGCAACCCATCGTCGGCCAATCCGCACGGCACGCTGATACCAGCCGCTCCCGCCAGGTTGGTCGGAATCGTGCAGACGTCGGACATGTACATGGCAAGCGGATCGTTCGCGCGCTCCCCGATGGCAAAGGCCGTTGTGGGGCTCGTCGGCGAGACCAACACATCGAAACGTTCGTAAGCCTTCTCGAAGTCGCGGATGACCAACGTGCGCACCTGCTGAGCCTTGCCGTAATAGGCTTCGTAATAGCCGGCCGACAACGCGTAGGTCCCGAGCATGATCCGGCGCTTCACTTCTTCTCCGAACCCCTCGGTGCGCGAGCGGACGTTCATATCCACGATGTCGCGCGCGCCTTCTGCCCGATGCCCGAAACGCACGCCGTCGTAGCGCGCAAGGTTGGAAGAGCATTCGGCAGGCGCGATCAAGTAGTAGGCCGAGAGCGCGTAGCGGAAGGACGGAAGCGAGATCTCTCCAACCTCGGCGCCGAGGGCTGCGAGTTGATCGACGGCTTCGCGAACACGTGCCGTCACGCCCGGTTGCACTCCCTCGCCGCTCACCCAGTCCGAGACCAGTCCGATGCGCAGGCCCTCGATACCGTCTCGAGTCGCGCGCAAGAAGTCGGGCACCGGCCGGTTGATGCTGGTCGAGTCCATCGGATCGTGTCCGGCGATCGTTTGGAGCAACAAAGCGGCGTCCTCGACTGTGCGCGCGAACGGCCCCACCTGATCAAGGCTGGAGGCGAACGCCAGAACACCGTAACGCGAGACCAACCCGTAGGTCGGCTTCATGCCGATCACGCCGCACAGCGACGCCGGCTGACGGATAGAGCCGCCGGTGTCGGTGCCGATGCCCAGAGGCGCGAACCCGGCCGCGACCGCGGCAGCGCTGCCGCCCGAAGATCCGCCCGGCACGCGCGCGAGATCCCACGGGTTATGCGTCACGCCAAAGGCCGAGTTCTCGGTCGAGGATCCCATCGCGAATTCGTCCATGTTCGCCTTGCCGACGATCGGAATCCCCGCGTTTCGCAAGCTGCCGACGACGGTCGCGTCGTAGGGCGGCCGGTGGTTGGCAAGGATCTTCGACGCGGCCGTCGTGCGCACGCCGTCCACGCACAAGATGTCCTTCAACGCGAGCGGCACGCCTGCGAGCGGGCCGAGTTCCTCCCCAGCCGCGATGCGCGCGTCAACGTCGTCTGCGGTGGCGCGCGCAAGGTCCGGCGTCACCGTAATGAACGCGTTCACGCTCTCGTCCAGCGCCTCGATGCGAGCGAGGTGTGCGTCAACTACGTCGCGCGCGCTCGCCTCCCGGCGCGCGATCGCGCGCCCCAGGTCGGCGGCGCTCATCTCCCAGAACTCGGCCACCGCTACTCCTCTTCCTCAAGGATGCGCGGGACCTTGAAACGGTCTTGCTCAACCTCAGGCGCGGTGGACAGCGCCTTCTCTTGAGACAAGCAGGCGCGCGGCTCGTCGGGCCGGAGCACGTTGGACAGTGGAAGCGGATGCGCGGTCGGCGGCACATCCTCGGTCGTCAGCGCGCTCACTTGGTCCGCGTACGCCAGGATGTCCGAGAGCTGGTGGGCGAACTTGTCCAACTCGTCCTCGGTGAACGACAACCGCGCCAGGCGCGCGACATGCAGAACTTGATCTCGGTTGATGGCCATGGGCGAAAAGGAGTCTACGCGAGCGCGCGCACCGCGCGCGCTCGCGTGCGCCCAGGCTCCCCTACTTGGCCGAGATCCGGATCTGCGAATACGCCGACGTCGCGAGATACCCCCAGGACTCAGAACGCCCGAAGGACACTCCAAAAGCCTTGGCGGTCCCGACCGCCGGTCGCCAAGCATCCACGTAACGCCATGCCTGCGCGCTGAATCTCGATGATCCACCTGCGCTCTGCGAGCCACCGTCCCACGAACCGATGTTCCGTTTACTTCGCCAGGACATGTCAACAACCTCGCCGCCGATGATTCCGTGGAACGAAGCAGTCTCGAGCAAGGGGTCGACCACGAAACGGAACTCCGGGATCGTGGCATCGGTTCCGTGGAACGAATGCCAACTGCAGGCGCGACGATCGCATTCCCCGTACCAGAGCCACACTTCACCCCGCCGCTTCGCTTCACCGCCGACGCGCGAAGAGCGGCCACTCCCCCGCACGTCCTGCCGGCGGAAGACTGCGACGTCTACGTACCAGCGCTTCGTCCCCTCGCGTTTCGTCCAATAACCTGCTGCAATAACTTCCCGCGAGGCATGCGCGCGCGCCTTCGCGTCCACCAACGCCGTGGCATGCGACGTCGTCTGTGCGTGCGACTCCTCGCCGACCGGATGGGAATAGAACCCGACGGCAAGCCCCAGCGGGGCAGCCACCGCGAGCGCAATCCCAACCAGCACGCCGCTCGTCGAACGCAACGGCCGCCCCGATCTCCACGTACGGATGATCCTGATCATGTGCCTCCCCCTCCCCGCGTGCACGCTGCGCGCGGCCGAATAACACCCAACCCCAACAATGCGAACGCCAGTGCCGTCAGCACGGGCACGTGCCAGACGAAATCAAACATCCCATGCACCGCGAATGCGGCGCAGCCCCCGACAGCCGCCGCCCACACCGAACGCTCGGCCCTGTCCTCGGGACGGCGACGCCATGCCCAAATCGCAAGACCCACGACCGAACCCACCAGAACCCCCGCACCCACTGCTCCGGTTTCCACAAAGGCCTGCAGAACCTCGTTGTGAGCGTACTTGCGGAGCATCAAGCGGTCCCCGACGACTTCGACCACCCGGTACGTGCCGGGGCCACTGCCCAGGACCGGACGCTCCATCCCGGCCGCAACCGACACCCCCCAAGCGCCCAGGCGATCCTCGGACCCGGGGCCGACACGTTTCGCCACGAAGAGACCCGCGTGGTCACTCACGGCGATCGCGGCAACGCCGAGGAGCACAAGGGCGAGCGCCCCCAGTACAACCGGTACCCGCCCCACCCCCGGAATGGAGCGCACGCTCGACGCGACCGCAGCGCAGACGAGGACGGCAGTGAGAGCGAGCAACGCATGAGGCTCATCACTCAACATCGATGGAACCAGGAACGCCGTCGCCAGGGCCGCCGACAACACCGGGCGTCGCGACTTGACAAGCACGCCCGGTGTCGCGCGCGCCTGGAGAACCAAGGCCACGAGCGCCCCCAAGACCGCACCCCGCGAGAGCGACGTCAGCAACCCCGTGGTAATCAAGAACACGCAGAGACGACGCGCCCGCGTCGGTCCTTCCGCACAGCGAAGCAGTGCGAAGGGCAGGCTCATCGCAAAGAGCGCACCCGCACTGTTCGCGTAGGTCAATGTCGACGAAGTCCGCCATATGCCTTGCGCGCGCATGGCAAAGGGGAACAGGTGCAAGGCGAGTCCCGCCATCCCGACGGCAGCCGCAGCGGCCGCGAGACCGCAGACAACCAAGACAAGTTGTTCTCGATCTTGTGCAATCACCACGTTGCGCGCAGCCACGCAGGCGGCGATCGCCGCTACGAGAGTAAGCACGGTGAGAAGCGACTCGCCGGGCCAATGGGCCGCTGCGGAGCTGGCAAACAACGCGGCCGCCATCACCGCGGCCGCCACCCAGACTGGAGCGACCTGGCGGATCGCGCCGCGGAAACCCGCAAGCGCCGCCGCACTTGTCAGTCCCGCAAGTACCGCGGCTTGCGCCGGGTAGTACGCCCCCTGAGCAAGGACCCCGAACACGAGCGCGGCGGAGACCAGCGGCAGCGAGAATCGAGCCGCTCCCAGCCTCCATTCGGGCACCCCCCGGCGCTGCATACCCGACACATTCACCACAATCACGAAGACTCCTGCCGGGTTCCCCCGAACGTGCCGCTGGGAGACGAGGCCTCAAATGATTCGACCAGCTCAGATGCCTGATCGCAGGTCTCGGGCGCCGAGTCTACGCGAGCGCGCGCAAGTCTTTCATGAGAACGAACAGGTGCAGGTCGTCTGTCGGCGAGGCGACGAAGCCGAAGTGCTCGTAGAAGGACTTCGCTCGATCGTTCTTCGCGTGGACCAGAACCGCGCGCGCGCCGATTTCTCCCGCGGCAGAAAGCGAACGCCGCAGTGCGTCTCTGAGCATCGCAGCACCGAGGCCGCCGCCCTGTTCCCGCTCGTCCACCGCGAGTCGCGCCAGCAAAATCACGGGAATGGGCCGGCGGGACAGGCCCTTCCGCACGCGCTCCGGGGCGGTCTCCGGTCCCACGCTCGCCGCAGCCAAAGCGTAGAAGGCGATGACCGCGCGGGCACGGTGGGCGACGTATACGCGCGCGCCTCCCGCCTGGTGGTTGGCCAGCGCGTGCCGTCGAAGCCACTCGTCCAGGCCGGCTCTCCCGCACCGGAAACCGGACACGTCGTGGGTCGGAGAAAGGGGCTCGACTCGGGGTCGCACCACGTCAGTCGAGGACGCTCGGTTCAGTCATTAGCCGCCTCAACCGGGGATGAGGCTTCGCCCGGCGATCGAGGGCCTCCACGAATCGCTCCCAGGCCTCGGCATCGAGGCGAAAGACGTTCCGGTCGGCAAGCGCGCGCTCGGCCTCCATCGTCGAGGCGTCGAGCATGAACGCGCTCATCGACTTCCCCGTCGCCTCGGCGGCCCGCCGGATCACCGCGGTCTGCCGCGAGCTCGCGCGCAACTCGACGCGGTCGGCCTTGGCTTCCTTACGCGCCGGCGACCCGGCCATGGCTTCCTCCTTGTACGGATCCGTTCCGTACACCAAGAGTACGGACCTTCCCCGTACAGGTCAATCGAAGGTGCGGTGCCGCATCGCGCCGTGCAGCGCGGCGCGCGCAACCAGCAGCGTGCCAACAAAGGCCATCCCTAACTTCAACTCGCCGCGCCGGTCAGCGCGCGCAGGTCGTCTTCGCCGATGATCGTGACGCCCAGGGCGACGGCCTTGTCGTACTTGCTCCCGGGGCCCTCCCCTGCAAGGACGTAGTCGGTCTTCTTCGAGACGCTTCCGGTGACCTTGCCCCCGGCCGACTCGATCAGTTCGGTCGCCTGCTCACGGGTCAGAGTCGGCAGCGTTCCGGTCAGCACGAAGGTCTTGCCCGTGAGCGGCCCCTTCGCCGGCGGCGGCGACACCTCGTCGGCCGTTCGCACCCCGGCCGCGCGCAACTTGTCGATCACCGCGCGGTTGGTGGGTTGCTGGAAGAACTCGAACACCGACCCGGCGACGATCTCTCCGACCCCCTCGACCTCGGCGATCTCCTCAGGTGGAGCGGATGCCAGCGCGTCCAAAGAGGGGAAACGCTTGGCGAGCGCGCGCGCGGTGGTCACGCCGACGTTGCGGATCCCAAGAGCGGTCACCAAGCGCGCGACCGGACGATCCTTCGACGCCTCGATCGCGGTCAGCAAGTTACGGGTCCGCTTGCCCGGAACTTGCTCGCCGGTCGCACGATCCTTCTCGGTCGCGAAGCCGTCCAGCTCGACCAACCGCTCAGCGCGGAGCGCGTAGAAGTCGCCGGGGTCCAGCACCCAGCCCTTCTCGACGAGCGCGATGATGGTCTCGTAACCGAGGCCTTCGATATCCATGGCACCACGACTCGCGAAGTGAAACAGTCGTTCGACGCGCTGCGACGGACAGTTCATGCCGGTACAGTGCGCGACGGCCTCACCCTCGATTCGCACTATCTCGGCACCGCAATCGGGGCAGTTCCCGGGCATGACCCACGGCACCGCACCTCCGGAACGCTTTGCCAGTACGGGCCCAACGACTTCCGGAATAACGTCGCCGGCGCGGCGCACGATGACGGTGTCACCCGGCCGCACATCCTTGCGCGCGACCTCGTCCTGGTTGTGAAGCGTCGCAGTCGTCACTGTGACGCCTCCGACGTAGACGGGCTCCAAGACCGCGTAGGGGGTGGCGGCGCCGGTGCGTCCGATGGCGACGCGGATTTCGCGCAGCACAGTCTCGCGCTCCTCCGGCGGATACTTGTAGGCGATCGCCCAGCGGGGCGCCTTCGCGGTAAAACCCAACTCGCGCTGCATCGCGAGCGAGTCCACTTTGATCACGACGCCGTCGATCTCGTAGTCCAGATCATGGCGATGCTCCAGCCAGTGCTCGATGAACGACCACACCTCGTCGAGCGTCGCGGCGGTCGCGCTGGTAGGCGCGACACGAAGTCCGGCATTCTTCATCCACTCGAGTGCTTCGGAATGCGACGCCCAGGAAACTCCCTCGCGCGCGCCGGCACCGTGCACGAGGTAAGAAAGCGGCCGATCCGCAGTCACCGCAGCATCTTTCTGGCGCAGCGCGCCGGCCGCGGTGTTCCGAGGGTTTGCGAACGTCGAAAGCCCCTCGGCCGCGCGCCTGGCATTGAAAGCCGTGAAGTCCTGGCGCGGCATGTAGACCTCACCGCGCACCTCGACCAGTCGCGGCGGCGACTCCACGCTCAGGCGTGACGGGATCTCACGGATCGTGCGGATGTTCGCCGTGACATCCTCGCCGGTTTCTCCGTCGCCTCGCGTCGCGCCGCGCGCGTAGCGCCCATCCTCGAACGCCAGCGCAACGGCCACACCGTCGATCTTCAGTTCGCAGAAGAACGTCGCGCCGGTGACGATACGCTCCACGCGCGCCGCCCACTCATCGAGGTCCTCGCGCGAAAACGCGTTGTCGAGCGAGTACATCCGCTCGTGGTGGCGCACCGGCGCGAACGTCGCGCGCCCACCGATCTTCTGCGTCGGCGAGTCCGGCGTAATCAGTTCGGGATGCTGCGCCTCAAGGTCGACGAGTTCGCGGTAGAGCAAGTCATACGCAGCGTCGGTGATCTCGGGCCGGTCAAGGTCGTAGTACAGGTGACTGTAGCGTTGGATCTCCGCGCGAAGGCTACGGATGCGCTCTTCGACGTCCTGCTGGGAGCGCTCGGGCACGGGCTAACGTCTCTTGGTCGCGCGCGCCGCACCCTTCTTCTTCTTGGCGACGAGCTTCGGCGCAGGTTTCCTCGCCATGACCTTCTTGGCCGCAGGCCTTACAGCGGGCTTAGAAACAGCGGGCTTCCTAGCGGCAGGCTTCTTAGCCCCAGGCTTCGGTACCGGTTTGGCGGCCGCGCGCGACGCGGTCGGCCTGGATACGGTGGCCGCGGGCTTTCGCACGGCAGGCTTTCGCACAACAGGCTTCGGGGCCGGTTTGGCGGCCGCGCGCGAGGCAGTCGGCCTGGACGCGCCCGCGACGCGCGGCGAACTCGAACGCACGGACGGGCGCGACTCACGTGGTGCGGACACGTACTCCGTGCGCGCAGCCCGGCGCGCGCCGCCGAGCGTGCGCAAATCCGCCTCCAGTGCAGCCAGCACTTCCTCCACGGGAGCGCGCTCACGGCGGACGGCGATCGAGAACTGCCGGATCACCTGCAAATCGGGAAGGAATACCTCGTCCACAACTACTCCTCTCGGGTCGGACCGATTATAGGCCCGACAACCGCCCGTGGAGCCGGTCAGCGGAATGCGCGCGCGATCGACCCGCCGCCGAGCACCTCATCACCGGCATAGAACGCGACCAACTGGCCGGGTGCGATGCCCCGCTGAGGCTCGGCAAAACGAACCGTCGCCGCGGCGCCTTGCGCCCGCACCAACTCCGCGGGCGCCGCGGCGCCGTGCGCCCTGGTCTGCACGACGTCGATTCGCTCGGGCGGAGCCCCGGAAATCCAGACGACTTCACCGGCCTCCAGTCCCCTACGAAGCAACAACTCGTCCGGTCCGACCACGACGACATCCCGCTCGGGATCGAGCTCCAGAACGTAGTTCTTCTGCGACGATCCCAACCCGAGCCCGCGGCGCTGACCGACGGTGTACGCGTGGATCCCTTCGTGGCGACCGACGACCGCACCTTCGGAGTCGACGATGTCACCCGCGCGCGAGCCACCGAGCGCGCGCCCGACGAATCCCGCCGCGTCGCCGTCGGCGACGAAGCAGATCTCGTAGCTGTCGGGCTTCGCCGCAGTGCGCAAGTCCAGATCCGCGGCCATCTCGCGAACCTGCGGCTTGGTCAGATCTCCAAGCGGGAAACGCGCGCGCGCCAGTTGTTCTTGAGCAAGGCGGGCCAGCACATAAGACTGATCCTTACCCGCGTCGGCTCCCCGGAAAAGGCGCCACCGCTCTCCGTCGGAGACTGCGCGCGCGTAGTGCCCCGTGGCCACGGCGTCGAAGCCGAGCACGACCGCGCGATCAAGGAGGGCACCGAACTTGACCTTCTCGTTGCATCGGATGCACGGGTTCGGCGTACGTCCGCGTGCATACTCGTCGATGAAATCGGCAATGACCGTCGAGGCGAATTCATCCTTGAGGTTCCAGACGTAGAAGGGAATGTCGAGCATCTGGGCTACCCGGCGCGCGTCGTCGGCGTCGGCGACACCGCAGCAGCCGTGCGGGCGCGCGCCCTGCAGTGAATCCGCAAGGTCCGTCAGCCGCAGATGCACGCCGGTGACTTCGTGACCTTCACGAGCGAGCATCGCTGCCGCCACGCTGGAGTCAACGCCGCCGGACATGGCGACGAGGATCTTCATCGCCTCAGCCGCTGCACCGCTGCCGCGACGTGCTCAACGACGCCGTCCACTTCTCCTTCGGTGGTGTCTCGCCCGAGCGTCAGCCTGAGCGCTCCCTTTGCGAGCGTCTGAGTAACGCCCATTGCCGCCAGCACATGGCTCGGCTCGGCCGCACCCGACTGACACGCCGAGCCGCTCGACGCCGCGACGCCCACCGCGTCCAACAGCAACAGCAGCGGCTCCGAATCCACGCCTTCGATGCAGACGTGACAGTTGTTCGGAAGCCGTTCGGCGCCCGCGGCACCGACGTGCAGCCCTTCGATCCGTGCGAGCAGCGCGGCCTGCAATCGGTCTCGCAAGGTGCCCACCCGCGCCGCTAGACCGGGCAAGGCCGCCTGCGTCGCCGCCACAGCCGCTCCGAACCCCACGATCCCGGCGACGTTGTAGGTGCCCGAACGCAGTCCGCGCTCCTGGCCGCCCCCGTGCATGATCGGCTCGAGTCCGACTCCCCTGCGCACCACGAGCGCGCCGACCCCCTTGGGACCGCCGATCTTGTGAGCGGCCAGCGCGACAAGATCGGATTCAGCGGCACGCACGGGAATCCACGGAAAAGCCTGGACGGCATCGGTGTGAAAGCGCGCGCCGGACGCGCGCGCCACCTCGGCAGCGCGCCGGACGGGTTGAATGGCGCCGACTTCGTTGTTGGCCGTCATTACAGACACGATCGCGGTGCGCGCGTCGACCGCCGCCTCCAGCGCGTCGGTGTCGATGACCCCATCGCGTCCAACCCGAACGGTCGCAACTCGAAACCCCCGGCGACCCAGCCACTTAGCGGTGTCGAGAACCGCGTGGTGCTCTACGGTCGATACGACGATGCCGTTGCGCCCCTCATTGCCGGCTCGCCACGCCGTCCCCTGCAGAGCGAGGTTGTCGGCCTCGGTTCCCCCAGAGGTGAACACAACCTCGTCCGGGCGCGCGCCCACAGCCTCGGCGACACGTTCTCGCGCCTCATCGACGGCCTTACGGGCCTCGCGCGCGCCGGCGTATAGAGAAGACGCGTTCGCGAAGCACTCGTACAAAAAGGGCGCCATCGCCTCACGAACCTCAGGCCAAAGCGGGGAGGTCGCTGCGTAGTCGAAGTACAGGGATGAGCGCACGAACGTCAGCCTAGCAGCGCGGTTCGACGGCCGGACGGCCCTGAATCAGCCGAGGATCTCGCCCTCGGGCACAGAGGCGAAGTCCGGCTTGGAAGAGCGCAGCAGCATCGACGACCGGTAGCCCATCGCCGCGAACATCCCGTCGGTTACGAATTGGCGACGCGAACCCTGGTCGATGATCCAGGGCGACCCACCCGCAGGATCGGACAACAGGGTCCCGTCTCGAACGGGGAACGCCGTCCCCGCCACGAGCCCCAGATCCCCCTCGGTCGCGGCGACAACCTCTATTGATCGATACCACGATGCGCGCGCCAGGGCCCCGATCGGCCGAAGCTGTCCGTTGTCCACGACGTAGGTGGCTCCGTTGCCGTCGGCGATAAGGCTGCCGTCGGGATGCGCGACAGCGCTGTCCACCACCAGGCCCGGCGGAAGGGCGTCAACGACCGATTGTTCGGCGGAAATCAGCGCCTCGGCTCGGTATCCGAGCGCCGCGAAGATGTCCTCCGGTTCCACCGCGAACCGACGAAGCGTCACGCCGGTCCAGATGTACCTGTTCCCATCGGGATCCTGCAGCAGCGCTCCGGCTCGAGGCGCGAGCGGCGCGAGCGCCGGTGAATAGCGATCACGTTCAGCCGGACCCGTAGAAACAGCGGCGAGCGTCCCGTACGTCGAGCGATAGGCGATGTCGCCCACTTCGGAATGCTGAAGACCCGAGATCACGTACCGACCCGCATCGTCACGCAGCAGTGTGCCGCTGGGGTGGTCGTTGACGACGTAGAACGCTCCCGCCGCCGCGCGCGCGCTGTGCTCGTTGTCGTCCTGCGCCCCCAGCCTCCAGCGGTAAAGTCCGGTCGCGACCGGGACGCCCGTCGGGCCCGTCCCGTCCCAGCGTTGGTCAAACGACGACCCGCTGCCGGTAAACGTCTGCGCCGCCGCCGAACTCCCGTGCGTAATAGTCAGCGTCCAGTCCACGACTTGACTGAACTTCGCCGTGAAACGGATGGACTCGGCGACGCCGTCGCCGTCGGGTCGAAGAACCGACGTGCTCACGCTCGGGAAGTAGATCTTCGGACTCCCGATCGCAGTGGCGGACCTGCGGACGGAGGGAAGCAAACGATAAGCCGCAGTGCCGGGGCATGCCGTCGGCTTCGCGTTCCGGTGACCCGAGACCCGGTTGAAGGACACGGCACGACCCCGCGGGTACCGCTCGTTCCCAGCCGACACGAGTCGCACGCTGCCGGTGACCGGCAGATGGACGATGTCCAGCCGCCACGCCACGAGGCGGTTCAGCGCAGCAACCATCTGTTTCGAGGGCCGCGTACGGGTGAAGTTGCCTATGAGCGCGATCCCCACGGTGCTGGTGTTGAAGCCCTTCGTGTGCGCGCCGATAACGGGCTTGGTGATGCCCCCGGCACGACCTTCGAAGATCTGCCCGTACTTGTCGATCAAGAAGTTGTACGCGATGTCGCTGTAGCCGCGATTGCTCGTGTGGAAACGGTAAATGCCGCGCACGAGCGCCCGGCTCTTGCTCTTGGTGTACGAATTGCCGTTGTCGGTGTGATGGACGAACACGGCCTTGATCGATCGCGCGAGACCGGGCGAGCTGCCGCGCCTGCTCTCGTCGGCGCCCCACTGCGACCGCCGGATGATTGTCGGTTGTCCGGGCTCGGCGTCGGCCTCAACCGGCGTCGCGTTTAGGTAACTCCACGCGATCCGGTAAGCGCGAACCAAGGGATTGACCGGCCGGGCGTCACCCGCCGTATTGGAGATCTCGAGACGAAGATTCCGAATCGGAGCCGCCGTCGCAGCCACCTCGACCGACACGGCGACTCGGTTGACTGCTCCAATCCACATCGGATCTGTCGCGATCCGTTCGCTCGATGCCGAGCCCTCGGCGCCGTCCGGCGCGTCCTCAGATTCCCTCGACAGCGCGCGCCAAGCAGTCCAGCGCCCGTCGGACAGTGTCCGGACACGCATCGTGAGGCCCTCACCCGACGGGTCGTACGCCTCATACGACACAGCAGCCATGTTGGCGCGCCACGGCAAAGAGACTTCTCGCACGATCGGCTGCCCGGGAACAACGAACGCTTCGATCGGGATCCCGGCCGACTCCGCCCGGGGAACGTACTCAGCCGCCCTTACCGGCCCCGGCACGCCCAGCGTGACGCAAGCAGCGACAAGAGCGACAAAGATGATTCTCGCGCGGCGCACCATTACTCCCCCAGCAGAATCGGACCGACCCCGACTCGTGTTTAGCAGGCCGGGCGGATCTTTTGAAAGGAGGAACCGCCCAGATAACCGTTTATCTGAAAGATACTACGAAACCGATCGGGCATTTCGCCCAGAACGACACCCGTGCGCGAAGAATACTTTTGGGAGCCCGGACGCGGTCTCGCTAATCCGCAGGGAGTTGCGGGGCAAATGCGTATTCCGCGGTTTCCCAGTACCGCGGCCACGGGCCGGGCGCGCGCGCACACCGCTCCGCGATCTCGGCCTCGGACCCCAGCACGATCTGCGTGGGTGCGGACCCGAGTCGCGCGAGATCCTCGTACAAATCGATCACAGATCCGGGCCGGTCGTCGGGCGCGGCAACGTGGACGAACAGCGCGTGTCCGCCGTCTTCCCGACGAAGCTCGACCTGCCACTCGCGCGCGCGCTCGGAAGCGGCAGCCCCCGCGTCTCGAAGGTCAATCCACGAGCGACGTCCCTCCAGCGTAGCCAGATGCTGCCAGGCGCCGCGTACGACCGTCGGACCAATGCGCGGAACGTTTCGCCCGCAGTTCGGACACGGCTTGACCGTCATGCCGCCCAGCGCAAGGTCTCCGGAACGCCAGCGCGGTACCCCCCCGCCGCGGAACCCCAGCGGCGTCAGGGTGATCTCGCCGGGCGTCTCTTCGGCAAGCGCCTCGCCGGTCTCCGGCGAAACGACCTCGAGCACTTCCAGGTCGGGGAACGTGTGAAACCCGAACGTCTCGGTGCGACCCGCGGGAACGGCACACTCACCCCAGAGCACGCGCCCCTCTGCCACGCCGTAGGCGGCCGCGATCGCGGCGTCGCGCGCACCTGCGGCCAGCAGATCTTCGCCGACGGACGCCCGCTCCTCGATCGACAGCGAGCGGCCCACCGGAATCAGCACGCGTAGCCGCGCGAGGTCGGCGCCCGCATCACGCGCAGCGGCCACAAAGACCGCCGCCTCGTCGGCAGGAATCGCCACGGCCGTCGGCTGAACGTCGGCGAACCCTGCGACCGCGCGCGCCAGGTCCTGCCCGTCCCGACGATTGTGCACCGCGCTCATCCCAAGCCCGTGCGACATGTAGTAGATGCCCCAGAAGTCCAGCGACGCCGCGAAAGGAACAAGGTTCAACAAGGTGTCCTCGCGGGCGAGACCAACCAAATGAGCCAGGCGCGCGCCGGCGCGCGCCGACAGATCCAAGTCGTCGCGCGTATAAGCGACCGGAATTCTCCCGCCGGGCCCCGGCACCATGTGCACATGGATGGCCCGCGTCGCCGACTCGATGGCAAGTTGCTGCTCTTCCTCGCCGCCCAGGAGCCGGGCCATTGCGATGCGGCGCAACACGCTGCGGTCGCTGAAACGCTTTACTCCCTCAGCGGTCCCCTGCAAGACAACCGCCGATGGACCCTCGGGGTTGCGCTGGGGATCCACGATGTCGCGGCGCATCGTCGTAGGAAGGCGTCGCAATTCGTCAAGGCCGCCGAACAGCCGAGCATCGATGCCGGATGCGGCAAGCTTGGCGCGCACATACGGCACGTGGGCAAGCGCCATCTGCAGAACGGTCTGCTTCAGCAGAACGTTCTGCAGATGGCGCTGTTCGGTCGCCGAGCGTTGGTCCCAGGCCGTTGCCACGGCGCACATCCTACGTGGAGAACCCGGTCGGACGGCGCGCGACGGAATGCCGGCCCCCGACCCGATAGGATGCGCGAGCCATGGGCGCCCCCACAGAACTCACCTTCAACGCCGACGAACCGATCCCGCTGACGGGCGAGCGGACGGCTCCGGGTGTTGCCGAAGAAAACTACTGGTTCCAGCGTCACGTCGTGGCCTATCGATGGGCCGCCGCGCGCATCGGCGGCATGCGAGTGCTCGACGCCGGCAGCGGCGAAGGCTACGGCACCGACATCCTCGCGGACACCGCGCGCCGGGTGGTCGGGGTCGACCTCGACGCCGAGATCGTGCGTCGCGCCGCAGCCGTTTACTCACGCCCCGGCTTCCAACCGGCAAACCTCGTCTCCCTCCCATTCCGCAACGCCTCGTTCGACGCCGTCGTGTCGCTACAAGTGATCGAGCATCTACACACGCCCCACGAGTTCATCGCGGAATGCGCACGAGTTATGACGCCCGGGGGCCTGCTGATTCTCTCCACGCCGAATCGCCTGACCTTCTCTCCCGAGGGCACCCGCAATCCGTTCCATTCCTTCGAGTTCGCCCCGGATGAGTTGCGCGCAACAGTGGCCCGGCACTTCAGCGCGGTTGAGATCTTAGGAACCTCCCACGGCCCGCGCGTGCGCACCATTGAGCGCCTGCTGCGCGGAGGGCTTCCCGAACGACTGATTGCGCAACCGGCACCGGAATGGCCGGCCTGGCTGCGCCGATGCGTCGCGCGCGTTCGGCCCGGGGACTTTCGAGTTCGCAGCACGCACCTCGAGCGATCGCTCGATCTGATCGCGACGGCGCGCGCGTAGGGACTGTCTGTGGGAATCTTCGCCCTCGTTCTGCACACGCACCTGCCCTACGTCCGGCATAACGGCGTCTGGCCGTGCGGTGAGGACTTCTTCCACCAGGCCGCGGTAGAAAGCTACTTGCCGCTGCTGGGCGTCCTTGAAGATCTCGGCGCCCATGGGATGACCGGCCTGATGTCGCTCGGGCTGTCTCCGATGGTCGCCCACCAAATGGAAGACCCGCACATGCTTCGCGAGCTGGGGCTGTACCTCGGGCGATTCGAGGCGCGCGCGTGGCAGCAGGTCGCCAACTACGAAGGCGTCTTCACGCCGGAGTTCAAGGACCTCGCCGCGCACTTCGCAATTCACGCGCGCGCGCAGAGCGACCGCCTGGACGCCTGCGGCGGGATCGCACGCAGCTTCGGCGCGATCGCCGACGCCGGCGTCGTCGAATTGCTCGGAGGCCCGGTCACGCACCCGTTCCTTCCCCGAGTCCGCGCGCCCGAACTAATCGATGCCCAAGTCCGCCTGGGCGCGGAGGAACACAAGCGAATTCTGGGGCGACGACCGCGCGGAATGTGGCTACCCGAGTGCGCGTACCAGCCCGGCGCCGGAATCGAAGAGACGTTTGCGCGCGCCGGCGTCGGTCACGTGGTGGTCGACGGCCCGACGATGCTCAAGAGCGCCGGGCCGGGATCGACGTTCGCGCCGCGCCGGATCGGCACGTCCGACGTCGTTGCTTTCGCCCGCGATCTCGACGTGTCCTACCGCGTTTGGTCGCCCACCGGCGGCTACCCGAGCGGCAAGTGGTACCGAGACTTCTACCACTACGACCTCGAGGCGGGATTCAAGAACTGGCGAGTCACCTCGATTCACAAGTCCATCGGAGAAAAGCGTCCGTACGAACCAAAGCGCGCGGCTGCTGCGGCGCGCCAAGACGCCGAGAATTTCGCGGCGCTAATCGCCGAAACGCTTTCGGCGGCGGAGCGCCGGACCGGACGAGAGGGCGTCGTTGTCGCCGCCTACGACACGGAGTTGTTCGGGCACTGGTGGTTCGAGGGGCCGGAATTCTTGCGCCACCTGTTCACCGTGCTCGATTCAATTCCGGGCGTGCGAGCGTGCTCGCTTGAGCGCGCGCGCGAGCTGCTCGACGAACCCGAACCGGTGGACCTGATCGAGGGATCGTGGGGATTCCGCAAGGACGACCGTTCCTGGGTCTCCGATGGGACCCAGGACATGTGGTGGTTCCTCGGAGAGATCGAAAGGGAAACTCCGCGACTACTGCAGGAGTTCGCGGGGGCGACCGGCGCGCGCCGCGAAGCGCTGTCCCAACTTGTTCGCGAAACGATGCTGCTGGAGTCCAGCGACTGGCCGTTCATGGTAATTCGCGGGCGCGCGCCGGAGTACGCCTACGAGCGTTTCGCAACACACCAATCCCGCTGGCACCGCTTGGCCGACCTGATTCGCTCGGACGCATCTGAGGATGTGATCGCCGCGGCCACAGCAGAGATCGGCGAGATCGACAACATCCTGCCCGGACTTCGCTGCGAGGACGTGCTCCCGGCGTAGGTCAGCGAAGGCTGCGCAACTCGTACGCAAGCGGCCAAGGATTCGGCAAACACCCACCGAGGCCCTTGGACTGCTGCATCATCACCGGCGCCGGCTTTCCCGAAGTCCTGCAGGACCGGTGACGCTGGCCGAGCACGTGTCCGAACTCGTGGTTGACCAGAAGATGGCGGTACTGCGCAACGGTTCCGTCCCACCACGGGGATCCCTCAAACCAGCGGTCCGAGTTCAGCACCGTCTCTCGCGAACCGGCGCACGAGAATCGCTTGAGCACGCTTTGACCCGTCAGTCTTCGGCAGCGCTCCTCGGTTTGCTCCGGGTCGCGCAGCTTCACCACAATGCGAGCCTCGGGGTCATAGCGATACCGAACCTTGCCGGAAGCAACCCATGAGCGACGGTCGCACAAGATCGACATCACGGCTCGACGAAACCCCGCCTCGCTTACCGGCAATCCTTCCTGAACGTCCACACGAATCCGCACCAGACGCGCGCGCGCCTCGCCGCACTCGGTGATCTCGGTGCGCGCGCGCGCCGCGCGCGGTGTCGTGCTTACGCGCGGACGCTCGGGCCGCACAGTGGCGGCCACGCCCGGCGCCGTCGGGGGAACGTCGGGCGACACCGCCCCCGAGCGCAACGCCGGTCCTGCCGCAACCGCGGCGAGCGCGGCAAGCGACGCCGCTACCGCGACAAGACGTCTCACCCGCGGGCCGTCCGGAACAACATAACGCCCTCAGCAGACTCGGCCTCCGCGCGCCCTTGCGCGATCAAGACATCGAGGTGCGCGATGATCTCGCTGGTTGCCAAGAACTGATCCTCAGGGGGGCGTCCCGCGTACATCTTGCGTGCGAGTTGGAACGCAGTGGCTCCCTCGGGACCGAGCATCGAGGCAATGCGGTCGGCGCGGCGCGCGTGGTGCACGCGGTAACTCGCCAGCAACGCCGGGGCGTCGGTGATGGGCGCACCGTGACCCGGGTAGACGAGCCGTAAATCCATCGATTCAAGACGCGTCAGCGACTCCATGTACTGCACTAGTGACTTGCGGCGGCCATCCGGCTCGTTCGGGTCCGGCTCCCACAACGGATTCGGAGTGATCGACGGCAACAGCGTGTCGCCGGAGAACATGGTTCCGGTGTTGGGTTCGTACAGACAGATGTGTCCTCCGGTGTGGCCGGGGAACTTGCCGACCTGCAACGTCAGGTCTTCGAACTCCAGCACATCGCCCTCGGCCAGAGGCTTGACCTCCTGCAGCCGGGGGTGAATCTTGCGCACCTCCGACTCGTGCTTGCGCATCTCCAAAATGAACTCGTACGGAATCCCGGCGTCGAGCAGGATGTGGTCCATGTCAAGCCAGATCGTGCCTTCCTGGACTTTGACAACATCATCGGCGCCGATGAACAGCTCCGCACCCGACAACTCCGCGATACGCGCTGCCAAGCCGTAGTGATCGGCGTGAGCATGGGTGATCACCACGCGTCGCAGGGCCTCCAAGAAGAGCCCCTCGCGCGCAAACGCCAGCTTGAGGGCGTTCTCGGCCGGCAAAGTGGCCGTCCCCGTGTCGATCAGTGTCAAAGGCTCCGACCGGATGAGGTAGACGTTGACGTCCCCCACCGCGAACGGCGTCGGCAGCGCGATCGGAACGACAGGAAGAGTGCTCACATGGGTCCCTTTTGCTCCAGAGGAAGTCGCGTGTCAGGATATCCGGACTCGCGAGGACGTGTCGTAATGCGAATTCTTATTCTTTCCTGGGAGTACCCGCCCCGAATCGTCGGTGGGCTCGGCAAGCATGTCCACCGGCTGACGGTGTCACTTGCCGAGCAGGGACATGACGTGCATGTCGTTACTCGCGGCCACCCCGAAGCCCCTGCCGAGGAGATCCTGGACGACGTCCACGTCGTACGGGTACCCGAGTATCCGCCGATGGTCGACTTCGGCGACCTGATCCCATGGGTGCTGCAGTTCAACATCGCGGTGCAAGAACGTGCCGCGCGCCTGTTGCTGGAGTCCGAGGTCGACGTGGTGCACGCGCACGACTGGCTGGTTGCGTACGCCGCAGCGGGAATCAAGAACACGTTCGACCTTCCGCTCGTGTCGACGATCCACGCCACCGAGTACGGCCGCCATCAGGGCAACCTCCCCGGCCCCATGAACAAGCTCATCCACCAAGTTGAGTGGTGGTTGACCTACGAAGCCCGCCGCGTCATCACGTGCTCGGAGTACATGCGCGACCAGGTTCACGAGATCTTCGAGTTGCCGGCCGGAAAGCAAGACGTGATCCCCAACGGCGTCGACCTCGAGGACTTCGAACGTCCGGACGGCGTTGATGAGTTCCGCGCCGCACGGATCGCCCCCGGAGAGAAGATGCTGTTCTTCGCAGGACGCCTGGAGTACGAAAAGGGCGTGCAGACGGTGCTGGAGGCCCTCCCCCTGGTGCTCAAAGAAGAGGCACTGCGCTTCTACATCGCAGGGGTCGGCACTCACTACGACGAGTTGAAAGCTCAAGCCAGTCGTTTGGGCGTCTCCGACCGGGTTCATTTCCTTGGGTTCCTCGGCGACGAGGAACTGCGCATGTACTACGCGGCCGCGGACCTCGCGGTGGTGCCCTCGCTGTACGAGCCCTTCGGCATGGTGGCGCTGGAGACCATGGCGTCGGGAACTCCCTGTATCGCCGGCGACACGGGCGGCCTTCGGGAACTCGTCGTGCACGAAGCCACAGGGCTGCACTTCACCCCGGGCGATCCGGCATCACTGGCCGATACGATCTTGAAGCTGACCATGGACCGCCGCTTGGCCCAACGGCTCATCGTGGACGCGCGCCGCATGCTCGACGAGCAGTTCTCGTGGCGTTCGATCGCGTTCGCAACCGGCGGCGTCTACGAGCGCGCGATTGCCGAAGAAGAAGCCTTGCGACGCGGGATTCTGCGCGAGGAACGCACTCCGCTGCGCGTCATTCTGGGTCGCTCACCAATTCTGCGCGCCGTCGAAGGCGACAGCGCCTAACCCTTGACCCACGTTCGCGCGCTCACTCGCGTTGTGCCGCTTCGCCCCGTGTCTTGAGAACGCGCGCGGGAACTCCGCCCACAATCGACTTCGGCGGGATGTCTCGATTGACCAGCGCATGCGACGCGATTACCGAGCCTTCGCCGATGGTGACCCCGCGAAGCACCGTGGTCTTCTCCCCGAACCAGACGTCGTTGCCGATCTTCACCGGCGACTTGACGATCCCTTGCTTGCGAATCGGAATCGTCATGTCCTCGAAGCGGTGGTCGAAGTCGCAGATGTAGATCCAGTCGGCGAAAAGACAGTCGTTTCCAATCTCGATGTCGAGATAGCAATTGATCGTGTTCTTGGTTCCGAACACAACCTTGTCTCCAATGCGCAGGTTTCCCTCGTGGCACCGGATCGCGTTCCTTCGGCCGATGAAGACCCACTTGCCCAGCGTCAGGCGCCCGTAGCCCTTGCGGGCGTACAGCTCAACCTTCTTGTCCAGAAAGACAAAGCCCTCGGTCTTGATGTGCGGGTGAAGGACCTTCAGGCGGATAAAGCGCAGCACCATCACCCAGTAGCGCGGGAGGTAAAGGCGCCGCCGGCGAATGAAGGTCGCGGTACGACGGATCGGTCCGGCCATCTCAGTCGTTCGCGGGCTTTTCCGCGTACAGCAGGAGATTGTAGAAGAGCGGCTTCGGCAGGATCCTGCGCGTCACCTTGTCGTCGAAGGCGTAAAGACGAAGGTAATTGCGATACGCGAACCACGCCCACTTGTCGCCGAGCAGTCCCGGACGGGCAAGCGCTTCGACCGTGCGCACGCTCCATCCGAACAACCCGCTGAAGAACTCCTCGGTCTCGACGCGGATGTTGGTGAAACCCGCCTCTCGCGCCCACTGCCTGACCATGTGGGGGTGGAACTCGTGCAAGTCCACGTGTGCTTCGAGCACCGATTCGGGATCTGCACCTCCGGCCGCTTTTGTGGATGCGCGCGTCAAGCCGAAGCGAGCACCGACCGTCTTCATCCCGATCGCGGTCGCGCGCTTGGCCGCGCTCACGATCTTGAAACCGATCCGTGTCGGCTCCCCCGCGACGACGATCGCTCCGCCGGGCTTAAGTACACGGAAAGCGTCCTTCAGCGCACCGGGTACGTCGGGCAAGTGGTGCAGCACCGCGTGGCCGACGACCAAATCGAAGAAGTCGTCCTCAAACGGCAAGTTCTCGGCGTCCACCGCGCGCCCCTGCATGTTCTCGATTCCCACGTTGCGCGCGTTACGCAAGCAGACATCCACCATCCCTTGCGAGATGTCGGTGGCGTAGGGCTCGCTGACGAGGCCGGCCTGGGTCAGGTTGATGATGAAGAATCCCGTCCCCGACCCGATCTCAAGCACCTTGCCGTACCGGCGATTAGGGGCAATCTTGCAGAACTTCTCGCGCGCGTAGGAAGTACAACGCTCGTCGAAGGAGATCGACCACTTGTCGTCGTAGGACCGGGCTTCCCAGTCGTGGTAGATGATGTTCGCCGTCTTGGCATCCATCGCTGCGGGGTTCAGGCGCGGGGGCGCCTTCACCGCTGCGTCGGAATCGGCCTCGGATACGGGGTTGTCGGTCATGACCGGCCAGAATACACGCGGATCCGGCGGGGCTCGAACCGCTCCCCCCGGACCCGCGCGCACGATTCCTCTTAGCTGCCGCTGAACTTCGCCTGGCCCGGACCCTTCTCCATGAAGGTCCGCATCCCGATCTTTTGGTCCTCGGTGGCAAACAGGCCGGCGAATAGCTCGCGCTCGAGCACGAGTCCGTCCGCAAGAGACATCTCCATGCCGCGCTGCACGGCCAGTTTCGCCGCGCGCAACGCCACCGTCGGACCGGCGGCGAACCGAGCCGCCATCTCTACCGCCGTCGGGTACACATCGGGGGCCGGCACGATCCGGTCGGCGAAGCCGATCGACAACGCCTCCGTGCAATCCACGAACCTGCCGGTGAAGATCAGGTCTTTGGCGCGCGCCGGGCCGATCAAACGCGGAAGCCTCTGGGTTCCGCCAGCGCCGGGAATCACTCCGAGCAGGACCTCGGGCTGGCCGACCTGCGCGTTGTCGGCCATGACTCGGAAGTCGCACGTGAGTGCCAACTCACACCCACCGCCGAGCGCAAAACCGTTGATCGCGGCGATGGTGACCTTCGGGATCTCCTCGACGAGGTTGAACGCCGCCTGCAATCCACCGATGCGGCTCATCATCTGCACCGATGTCGCCTCAGTCATCTGTTTGATGTCGGCGCCGGCCGCAAAGATCTTGTCGCCGCCCCAGAGCACGACCGCGCGCACCTCATCGTTGAACGTCGCCTCGCGCGCGGCAGCCGCGACACCTGCTGCAACCTCGTCGTTGATCGCATTCATCTTCGGGCGGTCGAGGCGGATCGTCGCGACGCCCGTTTCCTTGTCGAGTTCGAACCGAACCACTTCGCTCATGTCATCCCTCCGTCGCGCGCGGAAAAGTGGTTCTGACTATATCCGCTGGCGCCGGCCGGCCTTCGCGTCAGCCGCGCCGACTGATTACTTCCCCAACCGACCCATCGGAATCAAAGTCATCAAGCAACCATCTGAGATAAACTCCCGACCATGGCGGGGGCCACCGTACGGACGCGCAAAAACGTGCGCGAACGAATCCATACATCGGCTTCGTTGACGGTGGCCCGAATGCTCCCTCGACTCGGCATCCGCGCGGCAACAGCCTACGTTGGGCTTATCCTGCTCGGCGCGTTCCTCCCGGTGTCAGTGTCCGTTGCGATCGGCGTGCTCGTCGGTTCCGTCAGTCCGGCGATCGGGAATGGACTTGGATCGCCGGCGGGAACGCATCTTCTGACCGTGCTCGCGGTTACCGGCGCCCTCTACGTCGTACGCCAGATGCACGGACCGATCCAGGAGGCCATCGGCGGAGTTCTCGGCGAGCGCCTGCAATCCGAAGGCGCGAGTCTCGTGATGCGCGCGTGTTCATCCCCCGCAGGCATCGCGCACCTCGAGGACTCAACGATCGCCGACAAGATCCGCCTCAGCGATGAGATCGGAACAGCCAACAGCGCACGTGCAGCCGTGCCCGCGCTCGCGATCATTACCTCCTCGCGGCTGAGCGCGATCGCTTTCGGGATCATCTTGCTGCACTTCCGATGGTGGGCACCGCTGGTGATGATCGCCGCGTGGAGCGGGGTCAGCTACTACGGCCATCAGACCGCGGTGCTGTTCTTGAAGCGAGCGGAAGCAGCCACACAGGGACTCCGACGCTCCGACTACATGCGCGAACTGGTGATCGCCGGCGGCGCCGCGAAAGAACTGCGCGTGTTCGGGCTGGGAGGCTGGCTGCTCGACCGGTTCTCGACCTACTGGTACGGCGGCATGGACGACATCTGGCGCGAGAGGTTGCGTTTGTGGAGGATCATACTTCCCGCATACGGGGGCCTCGGCCTCTCCTACGCATTGCTGCTCACTGCGGCAGGTCAGGCGGCAGCCCACCACACGATCGGGATCGGCGCACTCGTGATCTATCTGCAGGCGGCGTCGGGAATGGGTGGGCTTTATCCGCCCGGCGATTCCGGCTGGGAGTTGAAGATCGGCGCGCGCCCGATCGGGCATGCGCTGGAAATGCGCCAGGCGGTCACCACGCCGGCTACGGACCTGCACGGCTCGCGCGCGCCCGAGCACGACGCGCCTGCCCGCTCGATCCGCATCGAGTCGCTGCACTTCACCTACCCCGGACGTGACAGCGCGGTGTTCGACGGTCTCGACCTGGAGATCCCCGCCGGTCGATCTCTTGCCGTCGTCGGCGAGAACGGCGCGGGCAAGACGACTCTGATCAAGATGCTGTGCCGCTTCTATGATCCGGCGGCAGGCCGGATCACCATCGACGGTGTCGACCTGCGCGAGTTCGATCCCGGCGCGTGGCGCAGTCAGATCGGCGTTATCTTTCAGGATTTCGTGCGCTATGAACTCTCTGCGCGCGACAACGTTGGGCTCGGCGCGCCGTTCACAGACGACGAGGAAGCGCTTCGTCACGCGGCGCGCCTCGCCGGTGCCGACGGAATCGTCGAGCGCCTGCCGGAGGGGTGGAACACGACCCTCTCCCGCAAATACGCCGGCGGCGCCGAACTTTCCGGCGGCGAGTGGCAGCGCATCGCGCTTGCGCGCGCCCTTTACGCAGTGCGTGCCGGCGCGCGCGTGCTGGTCCTTGATGAACCGACGGCAAATCTGGATGTCCGCGCCGAGGCCGAGTTGTACGAACGCTTCCTGGAGATCACCCATGGCGTCACCACGATCCTGATCTCGCACCGCTTCTCCACTGTGCGCAAGGCCGACCACATCTGCGTGATCGAACACGGAAAGTTGCTCGAACAAGGCACTCACGACGAGCTTCTTGAGCGCGAGGGAACATATGCGCGCATGTTCAACCTGCAGGCCTCGGCGTATCTGGAAGAGATCGCCGATGCGTAAGCTCCTCGGCGGGATCCGCCTGGTCGTCACCGCAGGGTTCCGCGTCAATCCGCGGCTTGCGCTCCTCGGACTTGCATCGGAGCCGATTGCGGCCGGGCTGAATGTCACCTCTGCGCTCGCGCTCAAGCTCGTAGTCGATTCGGCAACGCGCGGCGACCTGTCCTCAGTACAGCGCGGCGCCATCATCACCGGCGTGATCCTCGCGGTAGGAGGGTTGATCAGCGGCTTCGGATGGCCCTTCCGGATGCGCTTGCGGGAGGAGGCGGGCGCGTATTTCACGCAGCGCATCATCGAGTTGACGGCGGAGATCCCCGGCCTGGAACACCACGAGCGCGCGGAGTACCTGGATCGCATCGAATTGCTGAAGCGGAGCGGGAGCTCACTCGGAAGCGCGGTCACCGGCTTGGTTCCAGGGATCTCAGGTGTCGTTCAGCTCGCGGTCACATCTGTGCTGCTCGCACGCATATCCCCTTTGCTGCTCGCGTTGCCGCTGTTCGGCATTCCTTCCGTCTTGCTGGGCGCGCGCGCCCGGAGCGCACTCGAACGTGTTCGTCAAGCCAACGCCGAGCCGACTCGCCGGCGCCGGCATCTGTTCGAGCTTGCAACCCAGAGTTCACCCGCCAAGGAGCTAAGAGTCTTCGGCATCGCCGAGCGAATCCTCGGGCTGCACCGCGATGCAACCGAGCACATCGTCAGAACCGAAGCCCGAGTGACCGCGCGCTCTGCATGGCAGCGCGCGCTCGCGTGGGGGATCTTCGCGCTGGGCTACGTTGGGGCGATCGCATTCGTCGTCTGGCGCGCATCACAAGGCCGCGCCGGTACAGGCGACGTCTTCCTCGTGGTGACACTGGCATCACGCGTCAACCAGTTCGTCGCCACGACGGTGAGCAGCGTCCAGTGGATGATGGGATCACTTCGCACCGCCGAGCACTACCTCTGGCTCGAGGCATTCGCAGCGGCTGCCCGCTCGACTCCCACGCTCGCATCTGCGCCCGAGTCTTTACGCGAGGGCATCAAGTTCGAAGGCGTCACCTTCCGTTACCCCGGGACCGACAACGACGTCCTTCACGATGTGACGCTTTCGATACCCGCCGGCGCCACGCTCGCAATCGTCGGAGACAACGGCGCCGGCAAGACCACACTGGTGAAGCTGCTGTGCCGTTTCTACTCGCCCACGAGCGGGCGCATATTGGTCGACGGCACGGAACTCTCCACGATCGACCTCGTCTCGTGGCGCGAACGTCTCGCCGGAGCGTTCCAGGACTTCTGCCGCTTTGAGCTGATCGCTCGCGAAGCCGTCGGCGTTGGTGACTTGCCGCGAATCGAAGACGCTCCGGCAGTGAACGCCGCGCTTGGGCGTGCCGGAGCCTCCTCAGTCGTGGACGAGCTTCACGGTGGACTGGACGCCCAACTTGGCCGGTCGTTCGACGGCGGCTCCGAGCTATCGATGGGTCAGTGGCAGAAACTCGCACTCGCGCGCGGCATGATGCGCAACGCGCCACTGCTGCTTGTGCTCGACGAGCCGACCGCAAGCCTCGACGCGACGACCGAGCATGCCCTCTTCCAGCGCTATGCCCAGGCAGCGCAGGCGCGACGCGCGAGCGGCGGCATCACGATCCTGGTTTCGCACCGGTTCTCCACTGTGCGCAACGCCGACCTGATCGTCGTTGTCGACTCCGGACGCATCGTTGAGGTTGGAACTCACGCGGAGCTGATGGCTCGGGGAGGAACCTACGCCGAGCTGTTCACGTTGCAAGCGGTTGCGTATCGGTGAAGTAGCGTGAGAACGCGGTGGCTTTCGGCGGCACGAAGTCCCCGGACACATGGGTATCGAACTGACCGCCAGCCGCGACGAGCGACCGCTTGATCTCTGCTATGTCGGCCGAGTGAAGAACTGATCCTCGACACACTCAGATTCTGAGCGGCGACCACCCCGGCGCCGATCTCAGCCGACGCGCGACTCGAGACTGAGCAACCCCGCGACTGCGATCGAGTAGTCGGGCCGAGTGCCATCCCACAATGATCGAGTCGTCTCGGGTCCGAGGCCGAAGACCCCATGCGCGCGCGCAAGACCGGCGCCGCTCTCGTCCACAACCGGCGGTCGCGCGTCCATGATCGAGCCATCGGACCGTCGGAACGCGAACCGTTGAAAGCCGGCGTCTTCCATTACGAATCCGCCCTCGTGCACCAAGCGATGATGCCGACGACAGAGCAGGACGAGGTTCTCCAGCGACGTTTCGCCGCCGCGCGACCAGTGGCGGATATGGTGCGCGTCAACGCGTCGCGCAGTACATGCGGGGAACCGACAGGTTCGGTCGCGCGCGCGCAGAGCCCGCCGCATCCCACGCGGTACGACCCGACTGCGCCGACCAATGCTCGCCACCTCCCCAAACGGACCGTCATGCGCGACGAGAAGCGTCGCGTCGCAGGCGAGCCGCCTTGCGGTTTCTGAGGCAACAGGCGGACCCGCTTCGAGTTCACAACGCTCGCCCGCATCGGTGGCAAGAGCGGCGGGATCCACGTGGAGAACGATCAAGGCCCGAGGGACATCGTCGCGCAGAGAGATCTCGCGCGTCGGTGATGTGAGAAAGGACTGGCACACCTGGGTAAGGGCGTCGGCGCGACGCTGTTGCTGGGGGGATGAGCCCTCGGAGTCGCAAGGGCCTTCGGGAGATGCTCCCGCGGGAACATCGGGCCCGGCCTCTTCAATAGGTGTTCCCGCGTGAGCTTCTTCGCGCTCCAACTCGGCGACGGCAGCCTCGAGCGCGCGCACCACGACGGCACCGTCTTCGGGATCCAGACGCGCCCGAACGACCAGGACTCCCTCGTCGTCGTAGAACCACTCAAGCGCGCGCCGACGGTGCCGCTCCGAGGCGTTCTTCACCGACTTCGCCAGCCGGTATCCCCGAACGACCCGGTCCAGTTGCGCCGCAGTGGCGTGGCGGGCCCACTCCAGAAGGATCTCCTCGGTTTCAGAACACGCGACGCGCGTGATCGCGCGCACCTTGGAGTAGGTGATCTCGGCGCGCGCGAACGCCTCGTGGACCTTCGGGAGCGCACGCAGGGCGCGGGCGACGCGGACGTGCTCGCGCGCGGCCACATCCGAGAACCCACAGCGCCACGCGAGCCACTGGGAGCACGAACGGATACCCCACCCGGCCCAGCCTTCGCGCGCGTCGAACTCCCCGACCAGCGCAAGCAGCCGAGCGGTTCCGGCGCAAACGTGGGCGGCAAGCTCCGCGATCTCCGCCTCGATCTGGTCCAGTGGGCGCGCGAGCGCGATGTCTCGCCGAGACGCGGTGGCGTCGACCGCATACGGCGCGACATTGATGTCAGATGACCGGCTCATGCCTCCAAGTCTATCGGGACCCCCCGACAACATCGCCGCAACTCCTGGAGGAGAAAGAGGATGGAAGGGAGGGGAGGAAACCGGTCTCGGCCGTCGAGTCAGCGTTCTCCGCAGCGCCGGATGCTCACTTGCAGCTCAGCGCCGGCGAAGCCGCCGCGGGTAGAGTGCCCCTATGGCCGGGACCTTGTTCGTCGGCACCAGCGGCTTCGCCTACCGCGAGTGGAAGCCGGAGTTCTACCCCGCCGCGCTCAAGAACGCGGAGATGCTCTCCTTCTACTCCTCACACTTCTCCTCGGTCGAGATCAACAACACCTTCTACCGCGCGCCGACCGAGAAGATGCTGAAGTCCTGGGTCGAGCAAACCCCGGAGTCCTTCCGCTTCACGCTCAAAGCGCCACAGCGGATCACGCACTTCGCAGGCCTGCGCGACGCCGAGGAATCGGTTGAGTACTTCCTACGAACCGCGCGCGCGCTCGGCGACAGGCTCGGCTGCATCCTGTTCCAGTGCCCGCCGTCGCTTCGGTACGAACGCCGACTGCTGGCCGACTTCCTCGCGCTGCTGCCCGGCGAGCCGTTTCGCTTCGCGATGGAGTTCCGACACCCCTCGTGGGACGACGCCGAGGTTCGGGAAGCATTGGCCGCCAACAACACGGCTCTGTGCGTGGCCGACACCGGCACCGCGACACCGAGCGTCGTCCGAACGGCGCAGGGCTTCATGTACATGCGCCTGCGAGGGCTCGACTACAGCGACGAGGACCTGCGCGCGTGGTCGACTCCTGTGCGCGCAGCGTTGGAGGAAGGCGCCGACGTCTACGTCTATTTCAAGCACGAAGACGATCCATCCGGCGTTCGCTTCGCGCTGCGCTTTCGCGATCTCGTTGCAGGGTGACCGACCGAGGCGTCAGCCTCCGGCGCGCGCGGCATCCCGGCGCTCCATGCGCCGCAGAACCGCGAGACCTGCGGCGACAAGGGCGAGGATCGCCAGGGGAACGAGGGCAAACACGGACAACCACAGATTCGCCCAAGCGCAAAACGCAGTCCCAACGGCGGCGATCGCCCATCGTCCACGCCACCAGCCCCAGGCCCCGACCCAGGACATCAACGCCGACACGGTCCCGATCACGACCCAGGCGCGCGGCGGGTTTCCGGCCAGGGGATGCGGAATGTAGACCTTCACGCCGGCTACTGTCGCCGAAATCGCGAGTATCGCCACGACTACGGCGACCTTCTGTCTAGGGGGCCACGAACTGATCCGCATCGATCCCTCCGCCGAAACACGTCTTCAGCGCGAGGATCACCGGGATTCGAAGCGCAGTCAAACCGGCCGAATCATCAAGCGCTCTCGCGGCGGCGGCGCGCGGCCGGCTTCTTCGCAGTCTCGCCCTTGGCCATCGCCTCAACCGACGCCTTCAGCGCCTGGATCAAATCGACAACCTTGGTGGTTTCGCGGCCTTCGACGACCGTGATCTCCTGCCCGTCGATCTTGGCCGCGACGAGGGACTCCAAGCGCCGGCGGTATTCGTCGGTGAACTCATCGGGCACCCAGTCGCCGGTCATGCTGTCGATCAGCGACTTCGCCATCCGGAGTTCCTGCTCGCGCACGTCGACCTTGGCGTCCAGCTCTTCAAACTCCGCATCGCGAATCTCGTCCGGCCAGTACATCGTGCCGAGCACGAAGATCCCATCGCGCGCGCGCAGTGTTGCCAGGTGTTGCTTGTCTCGAAAGGCGACCGTCGCAATCGCCACGCGGGCGTCGTCCTCCAGCGCTTTGGCGAGCAGCTTGTAGGCCTTTACTCCGATACCGTCCGGGGCCAGATAGTAGGTCTTCTGGAACAGGATCGGGTCGATCTGCTCGGACGGCACGAACTTGACTATGTCGATGACGTGCGGTCCCGCAACCCCGCGATCGATCTCGTCGTCACTCAAGACCACGTAGTGGTCTTTCTCGTACTCGTAACCACGCACGATCTCTTCCCAAGGGACTTCCTCCCCACAGACCGAGCAGGTCCTTCTGTACTTCAGCCGGCCTTGGTCCTTGGCATGCAACTGGTTGAAGCGGAGCGACTTCTCCTCGACCGCGGCGTGCAGCCGAATCGGAATCGTAACGAGGCCGAATGAGATGGCACCTTTCCAAATCGATCGCACCGGTCCTCCATTTCGTCCGAAATGTGCGCGTCCCCCGCGCCGGCACCGTGCGTGAACTCAATCTTGCCCACCGCCGCGTTCGACGGCAATAGGCAGGCTGCGCACCGGTACGCTGTGATCCGTGGCCGCTTGGGAGAGCACACTGCGGTTCCCTCGTCCGTTCATGCCGGTCGCACACGGACGATCGTGGACCTTCGACGCAGGCGGACGTGTCGTGACACTCTCCAACCTGACGAAAGTCTTCTGGCCGGACACCGGGTACACAAAGGGCGATCTCCTCGGTGCTTACAACAGCTTGGCGCCGCTGATCCTTCCCTATTTGCGGGACCGACCGCTAACGTTGCTGCGCATGCCGGACGGTGTCACCGGCCCGAGTTTCTTCGAGAAACAAGCACCGGCCCACACGCCCGAGTGGGTGTCGCGCGCGCGAATCGAAGGCCGCGGATCCAGAGGCGCGATCGACTACCTCGTCGCGCAGGACGAAGCATCCCTGCTCTTTGTTGCGAACCTCGGTTGCGTCGAGATGCATCCGCTGCATTCGCGCCGCCAACGTCCGGGGCACCCCGACTATGCGTTCTTCGACCTCGACCCGTTCCCCCCGATCACCTTCGCGCAGGTTCGTCGCGTCGCGCTGATGATCCGAGTGGCCCTGGATGGCCTCGGGCTTCCCTCGTACCCAAAGACGTCGGGAGCGACAGGCATGCAGGTCTACGTTCCGCTCGATGGATCACACAATTACGAAGAAGCACGAGCGTTCGTCGAGCGCGTCTGTCGCGTTGTTCATCACGCATGGCCCGACGGAACGACGATGGAGCAAGGAATCGCCAAGCGATCGGGAAAGGTGTATCTCGATTACGCGATGGTGCGCCAAGGAGCAAACATCGCCGCCGCCTACTCGATCCGCCCCACCCCGTTCGCCGGCGTGTCCACACCACTGCGATGGGATGAAGTCGAGCAGGACGTCGAACCGCAGGACTTCACGATCGCCAACGTCTGGGACCGCCTGGCCCGCGAAGGCGACTTGTTCGCCCCCGTTCTGACGGGAGGAACTCCCGAAGGACACAACCTCGGTGCGGCGATGGAAGACCTAGGCATCGACCCTCGACGCTTCGCGCGCGCGCCGGCCGCGCGCGCCGCCTCGACAGCAGCCCTCACCGAATACCACCGAAAGCGCAGCTTCGCCGTAACCCCCGAGCCCGAAGGCTCTCCGGCGTCGTCGGTCGCGGCTCCCGTCTACATGATCCACAAGCACCACGCCCGGAGACTGCACTACGACCTGCGCCTCGAACGCGACGGTGTTCTCGTGTCTTTCGCGGTTCCGAAGGGCCTGCCGGAGGAATCCGGAATCCGGCGCCTCGCCGTCCACGTAGAAGACCATCCACTCGAGTACGCGTCCTTCGAAGGACGCATCCCCGAGGGCGAGTACGGAGCCGGTGAAGTCAGGATCTTCGACGCCGGAACCTACGACACTGTCGAGTGGAGCAACGACAAGATCACCGTACGCCTGCACGGCGAGCGGATCCGCGGGGAATACCACCTCGCGCGGACCGGTCGCGACGGCGAGCGGAAGAACTGGCTCGTTTTCCGGTCTGCGCGCGACGCCCCCATGCTCCGCTCGGAACGGCCCCCCGAGGGGATCGAGCCGATGCTGACCACGTCGGCGCGCGCCGCGTTCGACTCCCCCGACTGGGTCTTCGAACCCAAGTGGGACGGCGTGCGAACCCTTGCTCGGATCGACGCACAAGATCTTCGCCTCACGTCGCGCGGCGGTCGCAACGTCACGGCGCTCTACCCCGAACTCGCCGACCTCCCCGAACACCTGTCGGGCACGAACGCGATCATCGACGGCGAGATCATCGCCCTCGACGGCGAAGGACGCCCCTCGTTCGAACTGATCCAGCGTCGATTCACCGCCGCGCGCGCAACGCCGCGCAGCGTCGCCGCAACCCCGGTGGACTTCCTGGCCTTCGACCTGTTGTGGCTGGACGGGGAATCGCTGCTGCACCACTCGCTGCAAGACCGGCGCGCGCTGCTGGAGCGTCACCTAGTTCCCGCAGGCTCCGTGCAGATCTCACCCCAGATCCCCGAGCACGGAGTCTCGCTCTTCGAATCGGCAGCAGCGCGCGGTCTCGAGGGAGTGGTCGCCAAGCGCCTCGGCTCGATCTACGAACCCGGCCGCCGCAGCCGCGACTGGCTGAAGATCAAGGCGACCAAGCGTCAGGACTGCGTCGTGGTCGGATGGTCGCCGGCAGCCGGATCGGCCGCCGGGATCGGCTCACTGCTGTGCGCCGTGATGGACGACGAAGGGCTCCGATTCGCCGGGCACTGCGGAACCGGGTTCACGCGCGCCACTTCCCTGCTGCTGCGCGCGCGCCTGTCGCCGCTGGAGGTGTCCGGCCCGCCCATTGCAGTGCCTCCGCGCGACGAGGTCGACCACCGGGGTGTGCACTGGGTTCGCCCCGAAGTCGTATGTGCGGTGGAATACCTGGAGTTCACATCACAAGGCAGGATGCGCGCAGCCTCGTTCAAGGGTCTGCGCGATGACAAAGCGCCCGAGGAGTGTGTGGTCGAGGAATGATCCGTCGGACGATAGCCTTCGCAGTCTTGATGACCGTTGCAGTCGCGTGCGGAGGCGAGCCCCGCTTTACCGCCGATCAACTGCCCGGCCTCGTCCTGCAGCCGTTCGAGGCCCCAGCCGGGACCAGCCTCGATCAAGCTTCCTCCGGAACCAAGACGCTCGATGAATTCGCAAAGGACGACAAGGTCAAGCGCGCCGAACTTGCAGACGCGGGCTTCGTCACCTCGTACTTCCGGCTATTCCTGGCGCCGGAATTGTTCGACGGCAAGGACGCCTCCGAGCTATCCCCCGCGGGAAGCCTTGCCACGGCGTTCGCACTGCTGTTCAAGACGCCCGACGGGGCCGAGCAAGGACTCGGCATCGTCGAGCGCGCGGTTCGCCGCGACGGGCGAAACCTGCGAGAGCGGCCCTCGGCCGGCCTCGGGGACGCGTCCTTCTCTCTCGAAGGGACCCTGGAGCCCGGACTGCCGCCCGGATACCTCTACGCGTGGAAGCTGGGCAACGCCGTCTTTGGGATCGTCGCGGCAGGAGCGCCGGGCGCGATCAGCGAGAACTCCGCACGCGACCTGGCGGACCAAATGGCCGCGCGCGCGCGCTGAACGGCCCGAAACCCTTCGCGCGCGCCTGATCTAACCCTGCTTGCCCTCGATTGCCGCGAGCAAGAGCCCGGTCGCGATCGCAAGGCGAGGATCGAGCGCGCCCCCGGCCCCCGGCTCCAGATCGATCCTGACCTTGTAGACAAACGGATTGCGGCTCTGCGAACCGGTGCCGACAGACCTGCCGCCCACGTCGAAGTGGTACTTCTGAGGGGCGACAACACTCCCCAAGCCGCCGATGAGTCGCCGGAGGATCGCCAACCCCGCGCTGTCCTCCAGAACTCCCCCAACTTCTCCGTCCACCGCGTCCATGATGATCCAATGATCACGGACGATCGACTTCAACCCCTTGCGCTTGAGTGCACCGATCTTCTCGCCCGTCTGAGAGTCGACCACGTCGTAGGCCGCCGAAAAGTCGATGATCTGGCGCGCCTGAATCCGCAACAGCTCCGTCTGCATGTCCTCGGCGGTGAACAGCCGAATGTCCTCGCGAAGCTTGAACGCCTTCATCTGCGAATACATGATCACGGTGCCCGAGGCGTCGAAAACGTGGAAAGCCCCGCCCACCAGCTTCAGGACCTTCCTGCGGATCACGTACGTCGATTGAGCGAACCGCGAATCAGTCATTGGCCCCCCATTCTGTCGTCACTCTTCGGTTCCGGAAACCCGCACCGGCCGTCCATCCAACACCAGACGGATCTGCTCCACTCCGGCGAACCCCTCCCACCTGTCGAGCGCAAGCATCGACTCGAGCGTGGCGTGACCCACCCGGCACCCTCGCGGAGGAGGGATCGTGACCGCCCTCACCGTCACGATCGCGCCGGCCCGCTCGACCGACTCGGTCCGCACGCCCGCCTCAGCGCAGGACGAACTCGCCCACCATACGGCGAGTCCGGCCTGCCGTCCGAAATCCACTTCCGGCAGCATCACGTCGGCGTCCGGCCGGCAGTCCGTCTCGCGGTCGAACACATCGATCCACTCCGCCTCGTCGGTCGCCAGAGCCCACTCGGGCGCCTCGACGCACGACGGACCGGCCCGCTCGACCAGCGCGCGAAAACGCACGTGCTCCGGCGATGCGACCGGCGACGACGACGGCACCACCGTTCCCGAGCATGCCGTCAGGACGACGAAGACCGTGGGAAGGAGTCGGATTGTGCGTCTCATTGATGTCAACAAGGTACAACCGCAGTGTCCCGACACCTCGCATGCAGGATACTCCGTGCTGCGATCGAGAACTAAAAGCGCGGAACTTCGCGGTATTCGCCGAAGACCTCTCGCATCGCGCCGATGATCTCGCCCTCAGTCGCCGACGCGCGCGCGGCCTCAACTATTAACGGGATGAGGTTCCGATCGGTGCGGGAGGCTTCCTGCAAGTTCTTCAAAGCAGCATCCGTCGCGGCTTGGTCCCGCTCCGCGCGCAGCGCCGCCAGACGCGCGCGCTGCTCGGCCTCGACCTCGGCCGAGATCCGCAGAACCTCGATCGGGCTGGAAGTAGACTCCTCAAACTCGTTCACCCCGACTACGACCCTGCGCTTCTCCTCAATACGGATTTGGTCGCGGAAGGCCGAGTCCGCCAGCTCCTGTTGGAACCATCCCGTCTCGATCCCGGCGAGAACTCCAGGCAGGATCCCCTTGTCGCCGCCGAGTCGCTCGATGCGACTGAAGTACTCCTCCGCGCGCGCCTCGATCTCGGTCGTCAACCGTTCGATGAACCACGATCCGCCGAGCGGGTCGATAACGTTTGCCACTCCGGTCTCGTGCGCGATCACCTGCTGGGTTCGCAGCGCGATTTCGGCAGCCTCGGCCGTCGGCAAGGCAAGGACCTCGTCGAGCGCGTTGGTGTGCAGCGACTGAGTTCCCCCGAGCACCGCCGCGAGCGCCTCGATGGCCGTGCGCACAACGTTGTTGTAGGGCTGCTGCGCGGTCAGCGACACGCCGGCCGTCTGAGTATGGAACTTCAACATCTGCGCCTTTGGATCGGTCGCTCCGTAGCGATCACGCAACCAGCGCGCCCAAATCCGCCGCGCGGCCCGGAACTTCGCGATCTCTTCAAAGAAGTCCACGTGCGCATCAAAGAAGAATGACAGCTGCGGCGCCAAAACATTGACGTCCATCCCCCGGTCGCGACCGAGTTCGACGTAAGCGAACCCATCGGCGAGCGTGAAGGCGAGTTCCTGCGCAGCAGTCGCTCCCGCCTCGCGAATGTGGTAGCCCGAGACCGAGATCGGGTAGTACTTGGGCATCTCGGCGGAGCAGAACTCGAGCAGATCCCCGATCAAGCGAAGGTGCGGCTTCGGAGGAAAGCACCACTCCTTCTGCGCGATGTACTCCTTGAAGATGTCCGTCTGCAGCGTCCCGCCCAGATCCCGCCACGCGACCCCTTGACGCTCGGCCGCGACCAAGTACATCGCGAACAGAACCACCGCCGGTCCCGAGATCGTCATCGACGTGGTGATGTCGCCGAGCGGAATGCCGCTGAACAACTCTTGCATGTCGGCGACGCAATCCACCGCCACCCCGCAGTGACCGATCTCACCGGCCGATCGCGGATCGTCGGAGTCGCGGCCCATCAGCGTCGGCATGTCGAACGCGACCGACAAGCCGGTCCCGCCGCGCGCCAGGAGCATCCGGTAGCGCTCGTTGGTCGCGCGCACGTCCCCGAATCCCGAGAACTGCCGCAGCGTCCACAGACGCCCCCGGTACATGCTTGGGTAGATGCCGCGTGTGTACGGGAACTGCCCCGGGTAGCCGATGTCGCGGTCGAAGTCGATCCCGTCGAGATCCTCGGGCCCGTAGAGCGGCTTGAGCGCCTCGCCCGACAAACTGTCGAAATCGGCGTCGCGCAAACGCCCCTTTCCGTGCTCGTGCTCCCAGCGCTCGCGATCGCTCATGATGCTCCCAGTCTATCGGCGGCCGCATACGGGTCGAGACGCCCCTCGAGCACCTCGGCGGCAAGGTCGTCGAGTTGTCCGTTGGAACCCGGTTCGCCCACGCGCGCGCGCAAACCCGCCAGCGCGATCTCGCGGATCTCGCGGGCCAAGCGGCGCAAGCGGCGCGCGCGCAGACCCCCGCCCGATTCTTGGTGAGCGCGGTGGTCCTCGATCGCCTTCCACGCCTCAGAGACGCCGATTCCACGCTCCGCCTCGGTCTGCAGAACCGGCGGAGTCCAGTCCGTCGCGACTCCAAGATGAAGCATCTGCTCAATGTCCCGCTTGGTCTGTGCGGCATCGGGCTTGTCGGCCTTGTTCACGACGAAGACGTCGGCGATCTCCAGAATCCCAGCCTTGTTCGCCTGCACCGAGTCGCCCATCCCCGGCGCGAGCACGACCAGGGTCGTGTCGGCCGCAAGCGCAACGTCGACCTCGGCCTGCCCCACCCCGACCGTCTCCAGAATGATCACGTCGTAAGCCGCGGCGTCGAGCACGCGAAGCGCATGCGGAACCGCCCACGCCAACCCGCCCAGGTGCCCGCGCGTCGCCATCGACCGGATGAACACGCCTTCGTCGGTTGCGTGTTCTTGCATCCGCAAACGGTCGCCGAGGAGCGCGCCTCCGGTGAACGGAGACGAAGGATCGATCGCGAGAACCGCAACCTTGCGGCCGGTCGCGCGCACCACGGACACCAGCGCGGATGCAAGCGTCGATTTCCCGGCTCCCGGAGACCCCGTCAGTCCGACAACGTACGCGTTTCCGGTTAGGGGTCCAAGCGCGCGCACAACGTCGGCCAGGCGCGGGTCTTCATCTTCGACGAGCGAGATCAGGCGGGCGATCGTGCGCCGGTTCCCGTCGCGCAGCGACGCGGCCATCTGCTCGGGGTCCATCCGCGCATCATATCGGGAGCGACCGAGGTCTCGACCTCGTCGCTACGGCAGTCGGAAGTAGCCGACGACGTAGCTCGTAACCGCTCGATCCGACGAACTGCCAACCGACGCGGAGTCCGTATCGGCCAACAGCTCGAAGCGCGTCGCCCCGAGTAGGCGTGCGACCTCTGCAACCACGGCGAGCGCGGCCGACGAATCCGTGTGGTCGTTCCCAAGTCGGAGGGCACCGTTCACATCCAGGTTCCAAAGAACTCGGATCGACTCCCTGTTGAGGCGCCGCGCTTGCGACACGGTCGCACGGTGGGCGAAATCAACCGACGCCACGATGACGGTGTCCTCGTCGCACAGCGCAGCGATGGAACCCGCGAACTCCTTCACCACCTCGCGTCGCGGATGGCTGCGCAACGCCACAGGCACCAGACTCGCGCCCGGCATGAAATAGCCGACGACCGGGACCAAGCCCGCAACCGAATGCTCCCGAGACAGAACCTCCGGCTCCACACGCGCCAACCCCGTCGCCATCAGGCGTCGGATGGCCAGCCGGTCCCCTCCCACACGCCCGTACGGAGTGGACCATTCCCACAGGCTCGTTGAAGAGGTGGACCATCCCGCCCCGGTGTGATTCGGTCCAATCAGGATCACTCTCTTCCAGTCCCTCGTCTCGTCGAGAAGTTGGAAGGCATGCGAGATGAGCGTCCCCGCGTTCCAGTCGTGCGGAACGATGATCGCCCTGACGCCGGTCATCGGTGATGCGTCGAGGCCCGATGGTGCGCTCAGCGCGTTGTCGAATGCCCGCCGGTCGAAGAAACGCGAATCGTGGCGCGACCCCCCTTCAGTTCGTGGTGACACGTCACCTACGAGGGGCCCTGCAACGAGAGCGAGCGACAACAGTAAACCGCTTGAGCGACGGTTCACCCGATGGCCACCGCCACAGGTTGAGAGAAAGCGATGTTCCCGGGAACCCGCTGGGACTGGATAACGGCCGGCTCGGCCACGAATTGCCCGGTCGACACCGCGCGCGCGTAGTAGACGATCGGCGCTCGATCTGGATCGTCGGTCGAGACGCAGAAACTGACGCGCTGCCCCTCGACAGCGTAGGGGAATCTCGTCCCGCCCTCATCCTCTGCGTACTCGTCGGCGTAGATCATCCTTTCGTTCGTCACTGCTCGCAGTCCGGACGGCAGGAGGTCGGTAACCTCGTGACACCCGGAGGCCGCGCGGTCCTTGTTGATACTCCAGGAGAGAGAGATGCGAACGAGGGAGTCGACCCGCAGATTCACCACCGAACCACCCGTTCCGTTGTACGAGCGGCGAAGACTGAGCCACGGATCGGACGGTGCGGTCGCGTCGATCGGCGCAGGGAACGACCATGAGACCCCGAGCCGCCCTTCGATGACGCGCAGACCGAGCGAACGACTCTCCTTTGGTAGGAGGCGTAGCACCAGGGACTCCCCCCGCGGCAGCGTACGCTCCACTCGCTCTCCCGCCTGCTCGTAACTGATGCGAACGGGATCCGACGCGAGATTCGGCAGGACCGACGTCAAGTAGCCAACCTGCTCGAGTCCGGTCAGGAAATCATCCGGGATCTCCCGTGACGAGAACTCGAACATCCCCGGCGCACCCTCGTCCGACAACAGCGCGCCAAGTGTCGCGCCAAGCGAGGTCGCCTCGATCACATCATCGCGGCTCCCCGGCACTCGCAAACGGATGGCCCTTCCCTGAGCTTCGGCGAAGGTGCCGACTAGACCCGAGTACATGCGGCGAGCCGTGTCGTCGTCCCCGAGTTCGGCGGCGGCCAGCCCGACGTACAACCGCTCCTTCGCGCTGAGATCGCCTCCTTCACTCAGCAGCCGCACATCCTGCACTAAAGGCTCGGAAAGGGATGCCAGCCCGTAGAGCGAGACGATGGAACGCTCCCGAGTGGACTTCGGGTCGTTCATCACATGGCGGAGGTACCCCGCCAGGCGGGTCCGGTCGAAGCGATCGGCGGCGAGACTCGCGATGCGCGCGCTCAGTGCTACGTCGCTGTCGGCGTACGGATAGATGGCAATGCCGCCATCGTCCGCCTGGTAGCGAGAGGCCTTGAATTCGGCTTCGTCCTCCCGGATCTCCTCGCCGAAGTACTCGGCCAGCAGTTCTCTCGAGAGTCGACGAGCGAGGACCTGATCGACGCGGTCTCCGCCGTCCACGGAAAGCGAGCGCAACACCGGGTAGTAGCGTCCCCGGTTCCGATCGGTCAGCACAAGACTGGCGGGTCTCGAACCGCCGAGTTCCCCGAGATCCACCTCTCCGGCGGACGCCTCACGGAACCCCGTACCCACGGCTTGAAGCCGGGAGTCTCGCACGTTGATCGTCCGCACGACGGCGTCCGTCCCGGCGGTAGATGTGAGTCGAATCGTTATCCTGTGCGTCCCCTCCGTCAGCGGCGGAAGCGGGATATCGACGGCCGAGAACGCACTCCCGCGAAGGACCGTATCTTCCGCCTTCAATGAGGGGGCCGACAAGGTGAACTCAAGCGGATCCCCAGCACTCAACGCGCTCCCATACGCGCGAGCGCGAACCGCCGGACGCTCTCCGACGAGGTAACTGTCGTTCATCGCCAAGGCGATGAACGCGGGGAGCCCGACCTCGACACCCGCGGTCGACGTTCCCGCGTGGAGATCCTGCGTGACCGCGACGGCCGCGATCCTCCAGGACGTGAGATTGTCTGGCACTCGAAACGCGACCCGCGCGCGGCCATGGGTATCCGTCACGACGCGCTCAAACAAGGGGACGTCCTGGAACTCATCCCGGGCCTCCCCTTCGCCACCCCCTCCGAATCCGGGGTCTTCGGTCACGTGCGAAGCACGGGTCGCCCAGATGCCTGACGAAATCGGCTCGTACAAGGCCGAGAGAATGTCGTTCCCCCAGTCGAAATCGCCGTCCTCCAGGGAAACGAGCGCCTCGTCGACCGCCGTCACAAGGACCTCGGCCCGCACGGGACGGTCCGCTTCGTCCCGCACAGCAACCCGGATATTCGCGGTCTCCCCGGGACGATAGCGGCCGCGATTGGGGGTCACATCGATCTTCAGACGGCGGGCATCGAGGTCGAGGCCCACCGAAACCGGCTCCGTTTCCCGGTATCCCTTGCCCGTGAATTGAACGCCAAACATAGAGACGTTCGGAACGTCTTTCTCGGTTGCCGCAAACGAGTATGCGGGTACCCGCTCGACCGAATAGTCCCGCAGTCCTTTCTGGGCCTTGATGAAGATGTAACGGCGGTGGCGCCCTGCGGGCAAGGCCCGACTCCCTTCCCTCATTGCCAGTTCCACTCGATCGCCCACCCGGAAGGGCGGAGGCTCGCCGAGTTCAAGCTGGAATGAAGCGACCTCCTCGCCGCCCCACGCGAAGAGGTCCACCGAGTACGTCCTCACCATGTCGTCTTCTGCGGAAAGGAGGATCTCGTACGAGACCTCTTTCTCCACTGGGAACGGAATGCGGAATCGACCACGCGCGTCCGTACGGGTCTCCTCGGTGCCAACGACGCTTTCGCGCCTCTCCTCGGTGTAGGTCGGGCGAGACGCCTTCTCAATCGGGTCGTACTCCACCCCGTCCTGGACGCGGACCCAATCGACCCGGACTATCCTTGCGCGCACGCGACGACCGGCATCCGGCCCCGCCTCCCAATCCTCGGACTCTCCCCGGTTGATGCGCGATAGATCCACCCGGGCAGACGACCCCTCGACAATGGCTTCCTTACCCCGGATTACTGTCTCCGCATCGAGGGACGTCGCCGCCGAGAACACCTGCACCTGGCCCCAACCGGCAACGTCGCCCTCACCGCCTTCGGGGGCCGAAACCGTAATCTGCCCATCCTCGGGCACGCCCCGTTCATCCATGCGGGCGACCTCGGTCACGACCGCTTCACCTCGAGAATCTGTCCGCACCGTCCCCTTGGCGAACCCTTCGTACGAGAGAAGGGCACCGACTACTGGCGAACCCTCGAAGAACCGCGCGCTCAAGTGCCAGCGAACTTGCTCCCCGACAAACACCGCGCGCGGAGACGAAGTCACGGTCACCTGGTACGCGGGCTTGACGAAGTCTCGCACCTCGATCGCCGTCGAAGCGAGGACCTGATCTCCCACCCTCGCCTGCAACGTGTACCACCCAGGCGCGACCTGCTCGATAGGGAGAGAACCGATGAAGGTTCCTCGATCACTCGTGGTCACACTGCGGCGCGCGACGACGTAGGGACCCTCCTCCTCCCACGCGTAGTCGCCGGTGATCTCAAGTGTCACCCGAAGCGGAACCGCCTTTGTGCGCGCGCGCGCAAGCCCCCACAAGCGAACCAAGTCCGTGGGTCGGTAGACGTGACGCTCCGCGTAAAGAAAACGCCAGTACCCCTCGGGATCGCCTTCGAAAGGGTAGGAGAAGTACTGACTTGTGGGGGCGCGCCTGAGATCCAACGGGATCACGGCGGACCTGCCGTCGGACGCGGTGACGATGAGATTCCCATCGTCGCCGGTGGGGAAGACGGCAACGCCGTCGGACCCCGTCTTCGTCCGGACCTCTCCCGTCGTCGACCGAACCGTCGCGTTTGCTAGAGGGGCCTCCGTCGCAAGATCGTTCACCCAGACCAGAGTCGATGTCTCGGTGACGGCGACGTAACTGGACACTTCGGTGACCTGGAGCCACGTGAAACTCGGCACGCCATCCAGATCCACTTCGACCAGGTAGTACCCCGGCGGCAGAGGCCGGGGGAACCGTAGTGAGGACCCCCCTGCCGAATCCTCCAAGTTCGTCCGGAACGACGTCGCGCGAGGCAGACCGCTCGTGTCCACCGGTTCCAATTCGGTGTCGTACCCGGACCACCCCGTCGGCAGGGATCGCCCGAGGAGTTTCGTGAACTCATCTGTCCCACGCATGCGATACACCGTGACCGCAACGGCAGGCGAAGCCGAGTCTCCCCCCGACCAGGCCCCAAGAACCGGGGCGCTGGCGGGGGACGCCTCCCACACCGGCCGATGGAAGGTGATCCGAGGACGCTCTTCGTCCGGCTCGCCGTCGTCCTCGTCGCTCCCCGTCCGAAACCGGAACGCCAGGTCCTCCTCCGCCTTCAGGTCGGACCCATCCATCCCCACTCCGCGGTCGAGCCGCACGGCGTACTCCGTCTCTTCCTCCAAATGGAACGGGACGAACACAATGGCACGTCCATGAACTTCGAATCGTCCTCGAACCGCCGGCTCGATGTGGAATCGCTCTTCAACACGGCGGACCCCACTGTGACTGAACGTCAACTCGATCCCCACATTGGTGGGAACCTCCGTCGCGCGATCACGGGGCAACGTCTGAACGACCCGCAGCGGTTCCCGAACCTGAATCGCCCATCGGTGGAGCGCACGCGTCCCGGCAGAGTCCATGAGCGCGATGCGGTACATCCCGCCCTCGGCAAGCACTCGACTCGGACGAAGGTGAAATCTCGTGCCGGCCGACGGAATGGCGTCGGCTTTCTCTCCTACCTGCTCAACCTCGAACTTCACCGGAGGTTCGCTTCGCAGCCGTTCAGCGAGGGCGGCGGCCCCGATGCTCGTCGACGACTCGAAAAGAAACGAACTTCCCGGCGCGACTCCCGAGGAGTCCGCCTCGGCCGCGACCAGTTTGTAGCAGGCGGTCGAAGGTGCTGGACGGACCGGTCTCCAACGACTTCCTGCCGGAGCCGACGTCCCCACAGTCGGCGCGACACCGCACTCGACGGGACGGAGAGAGACGGACTTCGGATTGAATACCGCTACCGCCCCAATGGCCAACACCGCGGCCGCAGCCGCAGCAATCTTGCGAGCACCCGGACGCACCTCACCCGACTGTGGCCTACGACCCAAGCCCAACGCGCTCATTGCCCCCCGATCATTGATCATTGATCATTGATGGCCGGATTGTAGCCATGCGCGTGGTGCGTAACGGTATGTCCGATCGGCCACGATCCTCCGCAGAGGCCCCAGGATGCCGCCTACTCGGGCAGGCCGGTGATCCGCAGCGAGGCGCTCGCGCCGTGGCGGAGATCGATGCTGATAAGCACAGTCGTGTACGCCTCGACGTAGCGAGAGATCCACAAAGGCCCGGCGTCCACCGGGCGCAGCCCAATGTCCCGAACCAGCCGCCAGACGATCTCCTTCGCATCCTCATCGTCGCCGCGGACGATGGTGTCGGAGTCAATCACCTCATCGACGTTGGCGAACCGCGAGAGCGGGATCTCGTGGAACGCGCACGCGACCCGCGAGCCGGGTGCTCGCGCTGCACTCGATCACGCACGGCAAGGATCACCGCATCCAAACCCGGGATGATCTCGCCGTTCAAGCCGCACTCGACATTCGCGCCCGGAGCCATGTCGCTTACGCGACGGCATGCGCGCGCGGCGCTGTTCACGGACCGGGATCCGAGGAGGAATACATCATGCCCGGCGCGGCCGAGGCGCGCGCCGAGCCCGATCCCCGCGGGCCCGGCCCCTCCTACGAACGCGATTCTCAGGCGACCGACAGCAGCTTCTGCAGCCGCGTCAGCAGGCGCGGGTGCGCCAACATCCCTCGCACCTTGACCTCGCCCTTCAGAATCTTGCCTATCAATGCGCGCCCCTGTGTCGTCCGGACATCAGGCCTCCCCAACCACAGCGGCACGCCCGACATCTCCATCAACGTCGTGGAGTCGCACTCAATCGATAACGCCGGCTTCGTCGCCGCCATGCCCACGGTCAGCCGCCCCGATCCAAACACGAGCCCCGCGGTCACTTCGGCGTCGACCGCGCGCACATTCACCGCTCCCCTCACCCCATCCAGCAACGACGCCCGGCGGGGGTGGGTCTCGATGTTCTGGCGCACCAAGTCTGCCAACATGGTCGCAAAGCCGTCGGCCTCCGGCGTAACGACGACGCGCTCCACCGCCTATGCCTCGTCGACAAACTGCGGCGAAAGAGACGCCGCAAGGTCGACCAATACGTTGGTCGCCTTGACGTAACGAACGATCGTCGGCAAGTCTCCCTTGAGCTTGAGCTTGCCCTGCATCATGCCCTTGAGCGGGTCGAGTTCCTTGAGGATGACTTCCTTCCAGCGGGAGTACGGCGCGCGAATGATGAACTTCGCCTTCTCGCCTTCTTCCTGGCCGACGTCGTACTTCGCGCCCCGACACTTCCCGTGCCACAGGTCGATCCACGCCCACACGTCGTTGGGAACGCCCTTGTCGGGTTCAGCCTCAAAGACGTACGACAGGTCGCCCTCCCACGTGGCGGCGGCCTCCTCGTAGTCCTTGGACGCGTTGATGAGTTCGACGTACTCGTCCATCCACTCCTTGCTTGGGAAGACGCTCATGCAGTCCCTCCTCCTGGGCCCAACCGGACCCCACGCTCGGTACGCGGGCGGAGTCTACTCAGTGGTGGCGCGAAGACTCAAGCGCGCGAGACGAGAACGAACTGAAAGATGAACCCCACTGCGTTGAACACCATGTGCGCAAAGATCGCCGGCACGAGGCTATCCCGTCGCTCAACCACACGTGCAAGCAAGATCCCAAGGACGAATATCGGAGGCATGACCAGCGGGATGAAGTGCGCTACCGCGAAGATCGCAGCCGACAGAAAGGTCGCAGGCCACGGCTCCGCCCAGCGCCTCAGCGCTCGATAGACGAACCCCCTGAAGAAGATCTCCTCAGCGATGGGCGCCAGGATCACGACACCCAGGGCGATCAAGACAAGACTCCACCCACCCGGCGCATTCTGCAAGGGAATCTGTTCGGGCTGCTCGACCGGACGTCCCGTAACGCGCTCAATTGCTTGAGTCACAACGATGCCGGCGCCGTAAGCCGCGGCCAATCCAAAACCGGCGGTCTTGAGTCCCAGGATGACGTTCTCACGAGTGAATCCCCGCAAGCCCAGCACTTCATAGTCGGCTCGATGAAGCGCCCGCACCCACAGCAGAACAATGCCGGCCAATGCCGTTTCGTTCACGACGATCCCGATCATCGTGACGAGATCCCGATCTTCGACCAGGATGGCAATCGGCACACCTACGAGCGCAGTGACCACGAGCGCAAGGACCTGAATGGGGATCCCCGCGCGCGCGCGCCAGGGCACCGCGCATCGATCGCTCGACCCAGCCTCACTCGTGGGCGCGGTTCCTGCGTCGATGAGGTCGAGAGTGCCCCCACAACTGACGCAGTATCGTGCCCAGGCGGAGACCGGCTGCCCGCAGTTCGGGCACGGACGTGCGCTCACGTGCGACGCCTACGCATCAGGCACTTCGTCCCTCGCCGGCGCGCGCACGATGGCGGCGCCCAGCGACGCCAGCTTGGTCTCGAGCGCCTCGTACCCCCGGTCGATGTATTCGAGCCCCGTCACCTCGGTCGTTCCTTCGGCGGCGAGTGCCGCGATCACCAGGGCTGCGCCGGCGCGAATGTCGGGCGCGCGCACCGGAGCGGCCTGCAACCCAGGCCGTCCACTGATAACGGCATGGTGCCCTTCGGTGCGAATGTCGGCGCCCATCCGGACGAGTTCGTCTACGAACATGAACCGGTTCTCGAAGACATTCTCCGTCGCGATACAGGTCCCCTCAGCGACAGAGCACAAGACCATCATCTGGGGTTGCAGGTCCGTGGGAAACCCCGGGTAGGGCAACGTGACGAAGTCAACGGCGCGCGGACGCACGTGCATCGCGAGGCGAATACCTTCGGGAAGCACTTCGACCTCGGCGCCGGCGTCGGCCAACTTCGCCAAAACGACCTCCAAGTGATCGGCGCGCGCATTACGGACGGTGACGTCGCCTCCGGTCACCGCGGCCGCTATGAGGAAAGTTCCGGCTTCGAGCCTGTCGGGGATCACGGTGTGCTCGGCCGTGGGATGAAGCTCGTCCACTCCGTCAACCACGATCGTCTGCGTCCCCGCGCCTGAGATCTGCGATCCCATCGCCACCAAGAACGCGGCCAGATCCTGGATCTCGGGGTCGCGCGCGGCGTTCTCGATCACGGTCGTACCCTTGGCCAGCGTCGCCGCCATCACGAGGTTCTCGGTCGCACCGTGCGAGGGCCAATCCAAGGCGATATCGGCGCCGTGCAGATCGCCGGACGCATCCAGATACCCGTGATCGAAGCCGACCGTCGCCCCCATGCGTTCAAGGCCCTTGAGATGCAGATCGATCTTGCGTGAACCGATGTTGCATCCGCCCGGCATCGCAACACGCGCGCGCCCCAAACGCGCCAGCATCGGCCCCAACACCACGATCGACGCACGCATTTGCCGAACCAGGTCGTACGGCGCCTCGTGCCCCGGCTCCGCAGGAACTGTGATCTCCATCGTGCCGGCGCTTTCACCGACCGTGCATCCGAGTCGCTCGAGCAGTCGAGCCATCGTGCCGATGTCGGCGATGTCCGGAACCTCTCGCAGCAGCGTCGTCCCCGGGCACAGCAGCGAAGCCGCCATCAGCTTGAGTGCGGAGTTCTTCGCTCCGCCCACGCCGACGGCGCCGCGCAGCGGAGTCCCTCCCGAGATTAGGTAGCGGTTCATCGACACGATTCTATGGGGTGTGCGGCTCCGGGCCCGAGGGCGCGTCGGGAGGCTAACCGACCCCGATGATCTGCTGAAGAGCTTCGGCGCGCGCCAACTGCCGCTTCACGGCCGCCGATTCCGCCTCCGACGTCAGCCTGCGGCGCAACTCCTCGATCTCGGCCGAGACTGCCGCGGAATCCGCCTGGGACGGCAGAATCGCGTACTCGGCGAGCACGATCACCTTGTCGTCCTTCACCTGGAGGAAACCACCGTCTACGAGCATTCTCTCCGTGCGGTCACCGCGCTGGATCTTGAGCGCTCCCACGCCGAGCGCGATCAGTAATGGAGCGCGGCCGGGAAGGATTCCAACATCACCTTCAATCCCGTGCGCCAGCACGAACGTGGCGTCCTCGGCGACGATGACTTCTCGCTCCGGCGTGACGACCTGGATGGTCAGCGATCCTGCCACTAGGCCCCCTCGACACCCATCTCGCGCGCCTTGGCCAGGACCTCGTCGACCCCGCCCACCATGTAGAAGGCGGGCTCGGGAATGTGGTCCAGGTCTCCCCGGCTCAACGCGTCGAAGGCCTCGATGGTGTCCTTCACGGAAACGTACTTGCCCGGCGAGCCGGTGAACTGCTCGGCGACGAAGAACGGCTGCGAGAAGAACTTCTCAACCTTGCGCGCGCGCGCGACGGTGAGCTTGTCCTCTTCCGACAACTCGTCGATACCAAGGATCGCAATGATGTCTTGCAAGTCCTTGTACTTCTGCAGGATCTGCTGGACGGTTCGCGCGACGCGGTAGTGGTCCTCACCGACGTAGCGCGCGTCCAGGATTCGGCTCGACGATGTCAGCGGGTCGACCGCCGGATAGATCCCCTTCTCCACGATCGAACGTTCCAGACGCGTGATTGCGTCGAGGTGAGCGAAGGTCGTGTGCGGCGCCGGGTCCGTGTAGTCGTCGGCGGGAACATAGACGGCCTGCATGGAAGTGATCGAGCGGCCCTTGGTCGAGGTGATGCGCTCTTGCAAGAAGCCCATCTCGCCGGCAAGCGTCGGCTGGTAGCCGACCGCCGACGGCATGCGGCCGAGCAACGTGGAGACCTCGGAGCCTGCCTGCGTGAAGCGGAAGATGTTGTCCACGAACAGCAGCACATCCTGGCGCATGACGTCGCGGAAGTACTCGGCCATGGTCAGACCCGCAAGCGCGACGCGAAGACGCACGCCGGGCGGCTCGTCCATCTGACCGAAGACAAGCGCCGCCTTCTCGAGAACGCCGGACTCCTTCATTTCGAGCCACAGGTCGTTGCCCTCGCGAGTGCGCTCGCCGACGCCGGCGAACACCGACACACCACCGTGCTGGCGCGCGACGCGGTAGATCATCTCCTGGATGACAACGGTCTTGCCGACTCCGGCGCCGCCGAACATCCCAATCTTTCCACCCTTGACGTACGGCTCGATGAGGTCGATGACCTTGATGCCGGTCTCGAACATCTCGAGCTTCGGCTCCAGTTCGTTGAACGGCGGCGGGTCCCGGTGGATCGGCCAGCGCTCGGTGATCTCGACGGTGGTCGGGTCGGAATCCAGGGGACGCCCGACGACGTTCCACACGTGCCCGAGGGTTGCGTTGCCGACCGGAACGGTGATCGGCGCGCCGGTGTTGATCGCTGTTGCTCCGCGGCGAAGGCCGTCGGTCGGCTGCATGCAGATCGCGCGCACGGTCGCGTGGCCGACGTGCTGAGAAACCTCGGCGATGATCGTTGCGCGCCCTTCCCCCACCTCGCGCTCAATTTCGAGTGCAGTGTTGATCTCCGGGAGGTGCTCGGGGGGGAACTCGACGTCGACCACCGGGCCGACGATCTGCACGACCCTGCCCTCGGCACGCTTCTGCGCCTGGGTTGCCGCCTGCTCGGTCATTGCCATCTGTGCTCGCCCCTCTTTACGTCGCTCTAGCCGACGGTAGCTTTTTCTTCGGAACGAAGCGCTTCCGCTCCGCCGACAACTTCCATGATCTCACTGGTGATCTCGGCCTGACGCTCACGGTTCGCAATCCGCGTGTAGACCTTGACCAATTCCTCGCCGTTCTCGGTCGCCGCCTTCATCGCCCGCCGGCGCGCGGCGTGCTCACTGGTCGCCGACTCAAGCAAGCAGGCGAAGATGACTGTGTTGACGTAGCGAGGCAACAGGAGCGACAAGATCTCCGACGGCTCGGGCTCGAAGTCGTAAAGCGGAGTAATCGCGCCCGCCTCCAGCGTGACGTCTTCCTTGCGGATCGGCAGAATCTGCACCGACGTCGCCGACTGACTGCCCGACGACCGGAAATCGGTGAATGCGATCCGGACCTCGTCGAGTTGTCCCGAGATGAACTCCTCAACCAACGTGGCTCCCAGGGCCTCGGCTGCCTCGAAACGAGGCGTGTCCGAGATCCCGAGAGTTGAGGACGCGATCGGGTAGTTGCCGAACCGGAAGAACGCCAGTCCCTTCTTGCCGATGACGTGCAAGCGCACATCACGTCCGGCTTCGCGGGCTTCGCGGATCAGACCGACACCTTCGCGAATGACGCTGGAGTTGTACGAACCCGCCAGCCCCCGGTCGCTGGTGATCACCACGACGCCCGAGGTCTTGATCTCATCGCGCGGCTTCAGCAGGGGGAACTCGTGAGCCACCTCTCCGACGCCGGCCAGCTCGCGAATGGCCTCCTGGATCCTGCGTGAGTACGGACGCGCCTGGGATAACCGGCCCTGGGCTTTGGCGATACGCGAGGCCGCCACCAGTTCCATAGCCCTGGTGATCTTGGTAGTGGACCGGATCGATTCGATCCGGTTCTGCATCTGCCGTGACTTCGCGCCCATGCCCGTCGCCCGCTAGCTTGCGGAGTTGCCCCGGTTTGCGGCCCGGAATTGCTCGGAGAAGTCCTTGATCGCAGCCTCGAGCGCGTCCGAGTTCTCCTTGCCGAGGGTCCCTGCCGTTGCCATCTCCTCAACGACGGCCGGCAAGCGCGAGTGGATGAACTCCACCAACTGCGCTTCGAACCGCTTGACGTCGGAAACCGGCACGTCGTCCAGGGCGCCCTTGGTTCCCGCGAAGATCGCGATGACCTGATCCTCGACCGCAATGGGGGAGAACTGCGCCTGTTTCAGTAACTCGACCATGCGCCCGCCTCGGGCGATCTGGGCCTGCGACGCCTTGTCGAGTTCGGAGCCGAACGCGGCGAATGCTTCCAACTCGCGGTAGCTCGCGAGATCCAGACGCAGCGAGCCGGCAACACCCTTCATCGCTTTGACCTGTGCGGAACCACCGACTCGAGACACCGACGTCCCAACGTTGATTGCCGGACGCACGCCGGATAGGAACAGGCTCTCATCCAGGAAGATCTGCCCGTCGGTGATCGAAATCACGTTCGTCGGGATGTACCCCGAGATGTCGCCGCCCTTGGTCTCCACAATTGGGAGCGCCGTCAGCGATCCGCCGCCGAGTTCATCCGACAGCTTCGCCCCGCGCTCGAGCAGCCGCGAGTGCAAGTAGAAAACGTCTCCGGGGTAGGCCTCACGCCCAGCCGGGCGCCGAAGCAACAGCGAGATCTCGCGGTAGGCCTCGGCCTGCTTGGACAGATCGTCGTACACGACCAGCGCGTGCTCACCGTTGTACATCCAGTGCTGGCCGATCGCCGAGCCGGAGTAGGGCGCCAGGTACTTGAAGGGCGCCGGGTCACTGGCGCCGGCGACAACGACGACCGTGTACTCCAGCGCACCGCTGTCCCGAAGCGCTTGCACAACCTGCGCAACCGTCGAGTCCTTCTGACCGACCGCGACGTAGATGCACTTCACCTGACGCGAGGTTCCCCAGAACCTGCGCTGGTTGATGATCGTGTCGATGGCGATCGCGGTCTTGCCGGTCTTCATGTCGCCGATGATCAGCTCTCGCTGTCCGCGACCGATCGCCGTCATCGCGTCGATAGCCTTGACGCCGGTGTAGAGCGGCTCCTTCACCGGCTGGCGTTGCACCACCGAAGCCGCCTGAACTTCCAGCGGCCGACGGCCGGCAATCTTCGACGCATCCAAAGGCGGTCCGCCGTCGATCGGATTTCCCAGCGCGTCCACAACGCGGCCGAGCAGCGCATCGCCGACGGGAACCGAGAGGATCTCGCCCGTGAGCTTGACCGAATCCCCTTCCTCGATCGACGCGGGGTCGCCGAGAATCACAGCGCCGATCTCGTCTTCGTCGAGGTTCAACGCGAGACCGAAGACCCCACCGGGGAACTCCAGGCGCTCGTTCGCCATGCAGCGCGGCAATCCCGACACGCGCGCGATTCCGTCGCCGGAGTACGTGACTCGGCCGACCTCCTCACGTTCGAGCGTCGGCTTGAAGTCCTCGATGTGCTTCCGCAGGACGTTCGATATGTCTTGGGGATCGATAGTCAACTCAGCCATCTCAACTTCTCCCGAAATGCTCTTTCGCAAGTTGCAACCGCCGGCGAACAGACGCGTCAAAGACGGTGTCTCCGACCTGTGCCACCAGACCGCCGACGACTGCGGGGTCCACCAACACTTTCAACTCAACCTTCTTGCCGGTGGCCGACTCCAGCGCCGCCTTCAGACGCTCCCGCTGACCGTCGTCGAGGTGCACTGCCGAGCGAACCGTGGCGATCGCCTTGTTCCCCTCGGTCGCGGCCAAGCGCGACATCGCATCGATGATCGCCGGGAGGTCGCGAGCGCGGCCCTGTTGCACCAGAAACGCCAGCAAGTTGACCGTGTGCTGAGACGCCTTCGGGCCGAGAAGCTCTCGGATAACAGCGGCACGCCGGTCAGTCGGAACGTTGAGATCGACCAGCGCATCGCGAAGCGACGACTCTGTCTCCAGGGTCCGAGCAAACCGGAAGAGTTCGTCCCCGACCTGCTCGAGTGCCCCCTCGGCCTTTGCGACCTGAAACAGCGCAGCCGCGTAGCCCTGGGTGCGCGGGTCCGCGGCGCCCATCAGTTGTTCCCGCCCCCGCTTCCGCTGCCGATTAGATCCTCGATCGCGCGGTCGACGAGCGCGCGCTGTGTCGCGTCGGAGGAGAGTTCCTTTTCAATCACGCGAGATGCAAGCTGGATTGACCAGTCCCCGAGCGACGTCCGAAGCTGATCGAGCGCGCGATCGCGCTCTCCGGCCACGTCGGCACGCGCGCGCACCAAGACCGCCGCAGCCTCTTCCTCGGCCTTGCGGACGATGTCGGCCTTGACCGCCTCGGCCGTGCGCTTCCCCTCGTCGATGATTCTTTGCACCTCGACGCGCGCCTCCGCCAGCTGCACGCGGTACTGCTCGAGCACCTGGTCGGCTTCGCGCTTGACGCGCTCGGCATCCTCTAGCCGCCCTTGAATCTGACGACTACGGTCTTCCAGGACCTTCTTTGCCTTCGGGAACGCCAGCTTGAGCAGGGCGACCACCAGCACGAGGAACGCAATCGAGCCGAATACCAACTCGTCCACGTTCGGCAGAACCCGCAGGTTGTGGCTGACTTCGGCCAGCAACGTCACCATGTGCACTCGCCCCTTACTTGAGGATGAAGAAGAGCACGAACCCAAGCAGGGCCAGTGCTTCGGTCAACGCGAAGCCGATGTACATCACCGGCTGCACGAGGCTCTGCGCCTCAGGCTGGCGGGCAATCGCCTCGATGGCCTTACCAAACACGATGCCGATGCCGATGCCGGGGCCGATAGCGGCGAGACCGTACACAAGGCCCTTGCCGATCGGCGCGAAGTCCATGGTCGTCGTGGCCTGCTGGGCCAGCACAACCAGCGATGCGAGAATGTGCATGCGTCCTCCCTACTTTCCGCTCGACTCCCGAGCGACTCCCGTCCTAGTGATGCGCCTTCTGCGCGCCGGCGATGTACACGGCCATCAGAATGGTGATGATGAAGGCCTGCATGAATGCAACGAATATCTCGAACCCCATGAAGATGACGCCGAACCCGAACGGCAATATGAAGGTTGCCTTTCCGATTCCGCTGGCGAAGAACACACCGGCGCTGAGGAACAGCACGGTGAGGAGCATGTGTCCGGCAACCATGTTGGCGAAGAGTCGAAGGGCCAGCGTGGCGGGCCGGATGATGATCGTTGAGATCAACTCGATCGGCGCCAAGATGAAATACACCAGCACCGGTACGCCCGGCGGGAACATCATGTTCTTGAAGTAGCCGATCGGCCCCTGGTTCTTGATCCCGATGGCGTTGTAGATCACCCACGCAATCACTGCGAGCAGTGCCGGATAAGCCGTGCGGCTGGTGATCGGGAACTGGACCCCCGGGATGATTCCCATCAGGTTCAGCAGCAGCACCCAGAAGAACACGATGGTCAGGTACGGCGTCCAGCGAATGGCCTCCTCACCCAAGACCGGCCCGGTGATTTGCTTGGTGACGAATTCGATTCCGGCTTCCGCCAAGTTCTGCGATCCAGTCGGCACTACTTTCGGCCGGGCGAATGCCTTCAAGAAGAACAGAGCCAAGAGAGCGGTGACCCCGAACATGACCAAGGTCGGGTACGTGACTTCCAGCGGACCGATGTTGAACAACGTTTCGTAGTTGAACAACTCGCCGGCCGACGGAACCTCGAAGGGCTTCGACGCTGCCAGCAGTGCAAGTGCGAACGTCACGATCTCTCCTCCAGGAATGCCAGTGCGATCCACGGTGTGCGCATCCAGCGCACAGCCTCGATCCCCTGCACTGCGACGACACACGCGCCGAACGCGAGTGCGAACACCGGCAGGTCGATGAATCCAGCAGTGCTCAGAGCCACAAGTGCGGCGATCACGCCGGCCATACGCGCGAAGAAGCTCGGCAGCGCCACGGCGGCCGAGGCCAGCGTCGAGACCTTAGCGGCGGTCGCGCTGATGAGCGCCCCAACGGCCGCGTTGGCCAGCACCAAACCGATAGCCAGCAGCACGGACAGTGCCGCCTCGGGGCCGCGCGCAAGGAACATCAAAGCACCGGCCGGCCCAGCCGCGATCGCGCCCCACTTGAGGGCTCCCCGCACGATCCGAAACTCTGCGCTCACTTAGTTTCCTTCTTGGCGCGCGCCTGAGCGCTTGCCGTCTGCCGTTGTGCCCGGAGCCACAGGACGTAGACGCCGGCCGCATGTCCCACGACCACACCGACCACGAACAGCGCCGGCCACGTGTGAAGAACCCGGTCAAGGCCGTACCCGATTGCGCCCCAGACTGCGATTGCCGACACAAGGTCGGCGACCATCGTCCAGGCGTCCCCCGCACCAATCCACAGTTCACTACGTGACCGGTCGGTGATGGGTGGCATTCTAAGGGTCACCCCCTGATCCAAGTCAAAACGATCGGAAGAAGCGATTTTCCAGGTAAACAGCCACTTCCGCTACATCGCAGTGGGATCTGCGAAGTGAGCGCAAAAGTCGTCATCGCGACCCCGCGGGTCGTCCGGATCCAGCAGAGACCACCTGTGACTTCCGTTCGCGCCGCATCCACCGCGGAACCACAACAACGCTCACCACCAGCAAGCCGAATATGCCCACCGACACAAAGCGCCAGACCACGCCCGGCCCGAGCGCGAGCGCAATCGTGGCCCCGGCGAGAAGTGCGCTCCACATGTACATCACGAGCACCGCCTGGCGGTGGTTGCGCGCCATCCCGAGCAGCCAGTGGTGGATATGGCGCTTGTCCGGATGGAACACCGGACGACGTCCGCGGACGCGACGCAGGACCGCAAACCCCGCGTCGGCCAGCGGGATGGCAAGCACCAGCAAGGGCATCAACACAGGAACGATGAATCCCGGAACGTCAATGAATCGCGGCTCGGTAGTTCGGCTGATTCCGCTGACCGTGGCGCTGGCCAGCAACAACCCAAGCATCATGCTGCCGACGTCCCCCATGAAGATCCGCGCAGGGTTGAAGTTGTGAGGCAGGAACCCGACCCCCAGACCCACGACGATCGCCGTCAGCAACTCAGCCGTGGTCGCCTGACCGGGAGTGGTCTGGTATGCGTAAGCAAACAGAGTCACGGCCGCGATCGTCGTCACGCCGATGGCAAGTCCATCCAGGCCGTCCACCAAGTTCACCGCGTTGATCAGAGCGATCGCCCACAACACCGTCAGCAGGGCCGACAGATCCGCCGACAGCGAAAGCACCCCGATCCCCGGCACCCAGAAGTACACGAGCTGAACACCAAGCAAGACCAGGACTCCCGCCGCCAGCAATTGACCGACGAGTTTCGTCCGAGCCTTCATCCCGCGGACGTCATCCACGATCCCTAGAACAAGCACTACCGTCGCAGCCAGAAGAACGGCCGCCGGCTCCGAAGACGTTCGAAACAAGTTCTCGAAGGATCGAGCCGGTAACAGCATGGCCACGAGCATCGCCGCGGCAAAGCCCGCGTAGAGGCCGACGCCACCCAGCGTCGGCGTCGGCTCGGAGTGCACCTTGCGATCGTCCGGGACGTCAACCGCGCCCACGCGCAGCGCCGCCCGGCGAACAAGCGGGGTCACCAAATACGTGACCCCCGCCGCCACAGCGAAGACGACGAGGAATGGTTTCACGGTTCTCGGCTAGGCGCCGACGGAAATCCCCGGAGCCGGGAAACGCCCACACGTTTCAGCGATCTCGCCGCGCACTCGCGCGGCCGTCGATTCGTCCTCCGGCGCTTCCACAACACGCGTGATCCACGCCGCGATCTGCCCCATCTCGGCCTCCTTCATGCCTCGAGACGTCACGGCCGGAGTGCCGATCCGAATCCCGGAAGGATCAAAGGGCTTGCGAGGATCGAAGGGAACCGTGTTGTAGTTCAACTCGATGCCGGCCCTGTCGAGTGCTTTGGCCGCCACCTTGCCCGTAATCCCCTTGTTCGTGAGATCGATGAGGATCAAGTGGTTGTCCGTCCCGCCCGAAACCAAGTCGAAGCCGGCACTCAACAACCCGACCGCCAGCGCCTTCGCGTTCAAGACGATCTGGTGCGCGTAGTCGCGGAACGCCGGGCGCGCGGCCTCGGCAAGGGCGACGGCGATCGCAGCAGTGGTGTGGTTGTGCGGCCCACCCTGCAAGCCCGGGAACACCGCCTTGTCCAAGACGGATGCGTGGGTCTTTCGCGACAAGAACATAGCGCCGCGGGGCCCCCTCAACGTCTTGTGCGTCGTCGTGGTCACGACGTCTGCCACCGGAACCGGGGACGGGTGGGCGCCGCCGGCGACCAATCCGGCGATGTGCGCGATGTCGGCCGCGAACACCGCTCCAACCTCGCGCGCGATCTCTGCGAACACCTCGAAGTCGATGATCCGTGGAACCGCCGTGCCTCCCGCCCAGATCAGGGCCGGGCGCTCCCGCTTCGCGATGTCGCGGACCTCGTCGTAGTCGATTCGGCCGGTCTCCTTCGCCACGCCGTACTGGACCGACCGGAAATACTTCCCAGTGATCGAGACGTTCCAGCCGTGCGTCAAGTGACCACCGTGCGGCAGCGCCATCCCCATCACCGTGTCGCCGGGCTTCAGAAAGGCCAGGTACACGGCAAGGTTGCAGGGAGACCCCGAATACGGCTGCACGTTCGCATGCTCGGCTCCGAACAGCGAGGTCGCCCGCTCGATCGCCAGCGACTCGATCTGATCGATCACCTGCTGGCCCTCGTAGTAGCGCTTGCCCGGGTACCCCTCGGAGTACTTGTTCGTCAGCACCGAGCCGGTCGCGGCCAGCACGGCGTGTGAGACGTAGTTCTCCGACGGAATCAGCCGAATGGTGTCACGTTCGCGACGCTCTTCGGCCACGATTAGGTCGGCGACCTCGGGATCGGACGCGCGCAAGGCATCCCATGCGATCCGGACCGGATCCCCCGCACCCTGCTGAGTCATGCTCCGTACTCCTTCTTCAGCCGCGCCTCGAGCGCGGCGATGTTTGCGAGGCGCGCCTCATGGCGCGCGCCCTCGAACGGGGTCGTCATCCACACGTGCAGGATTCGCAACGCGACCGGCTCCCCCATCACACGCTGCCCGAGGCACAGCACGTTCGCATCGTTGTGCAGACGCGCCATTTCTGCCGTGTACAGATCGTTGCAGACGGCGGCGCGGATCCCGTGGATCTTGTTGGCGACGATGGCTTCTCCGTTGCCCGATCCCGCCACGATGATGCCTCGTTCGGCGCGCCCTTCGACGACGGCGCGGGCAACGGCCTCAGAAACCTGCGTGTAGTCGAGCGGTGACGCGTCGGTCTCGCACCCCAAGTCAAGTACGTCGTGACCCGCGTGCTGCAACGCGACATCGAACATCTGCTTGTAGCGGAAGCCCGCGTGATCCGAGCCGAGCGCAACGCGCACCCGAGCGCCTCCTCTGGGACGGGGGAAGGGGTCGGCGCCGAGTCTAACCGAACTCAGACCGAAGCATCCTCGGCGGAGACCGCAGCCGCGATGTCTTCAACGATCATCGGCAGCAGTCGCTCGATCTGCTGCGCAACGTTCTCATACGCCTGTTGCGCCGAACCCAACGGGTCCGGGACCTCCTCGCCCATCAACATCACCTTGCCCGACCGGGTCGACAGCATGGATCGGACGAAGTCCACCTGGTACTGCTCCATGCAGTAGATCCGCCAGGCCGCCTCCGCTGCGGGCCCACGCAGGTAAGTCGACCGCAAGCTGCGGGCGTCGATGTCGCGCTCCGCCATCGCGCGCACGGTTCCCTGACTAGGAGGGCGGCCGTCGTCGGCTCCGATTCCCGCCGAAGTCACCAGGAAGGCACCCGTTCCGCAGCGCTCCTCGAGCGCTCGCTGAAGCAACACCTCGCCCATGGGAGACCGGCAGATGTTCCCGTAGCACACGACGATGATCTCTTTGGGTTCCACCGCTTCCTTCCCCTTCGCCTTAGGCGCAGTCTACGAGTGCTCTCGATCAAAGCGCGCGCGCGCATCCTCGACGGCGGCCTCGGCGGCGGCAACGTCCTGCCATCCACGCGTTTCGGTCTGCTTGCCGGGCTCGAGTTCCTTGTAGACGTCGAAGAAGTGACCGATCTCGTCGAGCAGATGCTCGGGCAAGTCCCCAATGTTGCGCCACGACTTCCAGCGCGGGTCGGTCGCAGGGACGCACAGCACCTTGGCGTCGGGACCCTTCTCGTCGCGCATCCAAAAAACGCCCACCGGCCGCACCATCATGTGGCACCCGGGGAAAGTGGGCTCATCGAGCATCACCAGAACGTCGAGCGGATCACCGTCTTCAGCCAGAGTGTTCGGCGCGAAGCCGTAGTCGGCGGGGTACTGGGTCGCAGTGAAGAGCATGCGATCAAGCCACACCGCGCCGGTGGCGTGGTCGATCTCATACTTGTTCCGGGATCCCTTCGGGATCTCCACGACCACCTCGATCTCCACAACAGGGAGTGTACCGACGTCGACGCCCTCTGGATCCCAGACGCTGTCATCTACGCCCTAGGGTCTGCATTAGAAAAAACCGCCGATCTTCGGAGGAAGTATTGCCAAAGAACATCCAGAGGTGGTATAAACACCATTCAAGCGGCGGGAAACCGTCGCTATGGTGCGTTTCACCCAGGCGAAGTTGATGCGCCTGCCCAGAAAAAGACCGTGTTTTTGCTATCCCTCCCCCCCATGCCCGGTTTGTACCATGCCGGTAGGTTGTGAAAAGATTCACAATCTAGACCGCATAGGTAGGAAACCCAATAGGGGGGTAGCCGAACATGAAGTCTCATTCACGGCCACGCACCCGCCTCGCATCCGTGTTCATCGTCGCGCTTTCCGCGCTGGCGATGGTCGCAATGGGAGCGGCGGCGGCGCAGGCCACAGGCACCATCAAGGGTCAGTTCAACCAGAAATACAACACCGGCGGCACTCAGTTGGACTCGTGCTCCACTTGCCACACCGCGTCCGACGACCTGAACCAGTACGGCAAGGACCTCAAAACCGCCGGCCTGGACTTCGTCGCGATCGAGCCGATCGACTCGGACCAGGACGGCTTCACCAACATCGAAGAGATCGAGGCCCGAACGTTCCCCGGGAAGGGCTCGTCCTATCCGCAGCCTCCGCCGGCAGGCACGGCTGAGGGAATCCCCTACCTTGCACAGATCGTCCAGGAGGCCGCAAACGGCCTTCCGGTGATCGGCAGCGGAGTGGGCGGAGAGCAGGGTGGCATCACTCCTGAGGAGCAGTCGGACCAGGCCGGAGAAGAAGTCGAGACGGCCACGAAGGGAACGACCGAGTCCTGCACGAAGTGCCACCCAGAGAAGAAGGGCGAGGAGCACTACTTCAACGTCACTCCGAGCGGCACCGCCGACTGCTGGCTGTGCCACACCAAGCACATCGCATGCACGGCCTGCCACCGCCTCGGTGCAGGCGAAAGCGTGGGGCACATTGTCGCCGAGCGCACAAACGCGTTCACCGGCCAGGACCTCACTCCGGTCAGTGACCAGATCGACGCCGTAATCATCGAGTACGCACCTGAGGTCAACTACGTGATCGCCGATGGCGGTCTGATCCTCAAGGACATGCCCGGCGACGTCTCCGGCGTGGCCGGCATCCTAATGCCGATCATGGAAGGCGAGGGTTCTGCCGGTCCGCTCACCAAGACGATCTGGCGAGTCGATAACACCGCGCACGACCAGCGTCTCTACAAGCGCATCGACGACGCGCAGTAGTTGCCCTTAACAGCCGCTGAGAGGCTGACAACGAAAAGGAAACAGTCATGCGGATGGGCTCCAAGAAACTGCTAATACCGTTGGTAATCGTGCTGGTGGCGGGCGCGTCCCTGCTCGCGGTCCGGGGACGCTCTGCTTCCCCCGTCGCCAGCGTGAACGGCGAGGCTCTTTCGGAGTCCGAACTCTCAGCTCGCATGTCGGAGGCCCAAGGGCGCCTCGCGGGTATGCCCAACTCCTCACCCGCGAGGCGCCAGGTCCTCCTGGAGATGATCCGCTTCGAGGTCATGCGCCAGGAAGCCGAGCGCCTGGGTATCTCCCCGCCGACGACGGATGCCGCGATCGCGGCCGCGAAGTCGAGCATGGGAACCAAGAAGATGGACGAGGCGATGGAGCACTTCGGCTGGGACAAAGGCGCCTTCACCGAGCGCTGGCAAGAGAAGGCGCTCATGGTGGAACTCGTCGAACGGTTCGGCGGAGATCCACTCACTGAAGCTGAACTCAAGGGCTACTACCAGCGCTACAAGCACCTGTTCTCGCATCCCCGGCAAGCGTCCGTGAGGGTGGCTGTTTTCGCGTCCGAGGCGAAAGCCCAAGACGCCGCCGGACGCGTGCGCAACGGTGAGTCATTCGCCGAGGTCGCCAAGGACTCGACCGATAAGCACTCCGCGCAGTCGGGCGGGGCACTCGGCTGGATCGACGTCGAAAAGCTCCCCGCCGAGATCAAGGCGGAATTGAAGACGGCCAAGCCCGGACAACTCCTTGGACCGCTGAAGGGCGACCACGGAACCATGCTGTACGTCTACGACGGCATGCGTCCCGCTGAAGTCGAGCCATACGCGAAGGTCCGCGAGGATTTGCGGCCTTGGGCCGAGAAAGCCGAGAAGACCAAGCGCGTAATCACCTGGCTGAACGGCCTGCTCGACAAGGCCGACATCCGGATCGACCCGGAAACGGGAACCTGGGTGAAGAGCGAGCGCACCATTGCGGCCTCCGGAGCCCCGCACGCAGTCCCCTCGCCAACCACTACCTCAACAGCTGCGGTCACTCCCCGATAGCCCGGCGACATCTCCACGTTCGGCGCGCGCCCTTTCTTGACGCGCGCCGAAGGGGAACCGTATCGTGCGAATCCGGCGATGGAGCTCGCCGTGAACCGCGGCTGCGGCCGCTGATGGCTCCTACCGGGGACGGTGGGAGCCTTTTTCGTTGGAGGTAGGAGTGCGGGCACTGTGGATCGGAATCGCAGGGGCGGCCGGCGCGCTGGCGAGGTACGGAATCGGAGGAGTGATTGCGCGCGCGAATCGAGGCGCGTTCCCCGCGGGCACGTTTGTCGTCAACGTAAGCGGGTGTTTCCTGCTCGGGCTGGTGTTCGTTCTTCTGACCGAAAGGTTCCTCCCTCACCCAACCACGCGTACCGCGCTAACGGTCGGGTTCCTGGGCGCATACACGACCTTCTCGACGTTCTCCCTGGAGACCGTCAGACTGGCAGAAGACGGTGCAGTTCTGCTGGCAGCCGCCAACGTTGCGGGCAGCGTGCTGGCCGGCCTCGTTGCGATCGTCGCGGGAATGTGGATCGGGAGGGCGATATGAGGATCCAAGGACAAGGGAAACTGCTTCGGATCTTCGTCGGTGAATCCGACACGTGGCACGGAACGCCGCTGTATCAGGCGATCGTTCAACGCGTCCGTGAGGAAGGGCTCGCCGGGGCCACGGTCGTGCGCGGAATCGAGGGATTCGGCGCGCACAGTCGGATTCACACGGCGCGCATCTTGCGGCTGTCGGAGGATCTCCCACTTGTCATCGAGATCGTGGACGCCGAAGAGCGCATCATGCGCGTCCTCCCGCTGCTTGACGAGATGATGAGCGAAGGGTTGATCACCCTGGAAGACGTCGAGATCATCGCCTACCGCGCGCCCTCGCCCGGCTAAGGCGAGCGGCTACGCGCGCGCCACGCGACCGCCGGTGACGCGCTCGACGTCGGCAACACTGATGAGCCCCTCGCGAACCACAAGAGGAACCGGACCGCTCACGTCCACGATCGTCGAGCCGACATCCGTTGAGGCCGGTCCCCCATCCACGTACAAGCTCACACCCTCACCGAACTTCGCCGCGATCTCCGCTACCGCGCGCGCGGTGGGCTCTCCGCTCAGGTTCGCGCTCGTGGCTGCGACGGGCCCCACTGCCTCCAGCATCGACAATAGGCCTTCGTGCATCGGCATGCGCAGCGCAATGGTGTCGGACGACTCCCCCAAGTCCCAAGAAAGGCCGGGCGTTTGGGGAAGAATGAGAGTCAGCGCGCCCGGCCAGTACGCAGCGGCCAGATCCTCTGCAGCTGCGGGTACGCTCGCCGCGAGCGCCCATGCCTGACGCGGCCGCGACACGAGCACGGGAAGAGGGAGGGACCGCGGCCGGCGCTTCAAAGCAAAGATGCGCCGGGTTGCCGCAGCGTTGAACGCGTCGGCGGCGATTCCGTAGACGGTGTCGGTCGGAACGACCACGATGTTGCCGGCGCGCAACTCCAGTGCCGCGCGCTGCCACTGCGCGGCACCGTCCCCCAGTGACACGAAGTCGCTCACCACACGCCCGTCCAGCGCGCCTCCACGACGCGCTCACGCCCGGTCAGATCCTTGGTGATGAGCACATCCTCGTACTCGTTGATCGTCAGGAAACGCGCGGTCCGTTCGGCCTGCGAAGAGGCGATTTCCAGCACCAGCCATCCTCCGGGAGCAAGCCAGACGCGCGCCTGCTCGATAACCTCCAGGATGACCTCGAGCCCGGTCGGGCCGGCGATGATCGCCTCCTTCGGCTCCCACTCACGCACTTCCGGCTCGAGGCCGGCCCACTCCGCCTCCGCCACGTACGGCGGGTTCGCGACGACGACATCCACTCCTCCCCCGAGTGCGGGATGCAGGCCGTCGAGCAGATCTCCCGGAAGCAGCGTGCACCGAAGGCCGGTACGAGCGAGGTTGCGCAACGCCCAACCGCGCGCGTGACCCGAGGCCTCGGTCGCAAAGATACGAGCGTTCGGCACTTCGGCGGCCAAAGCGATCCCGATCGCACCACTTCCGGTTCCAACGTCCACGATGGTGGGCTTCGGACCGCGCTCACGCCCTCGCGCGATGGCGCGCGCGACTGTGATCTCAGTCTCCGGCCGCGGAACCAGAACTCCGGGCCCGCACTCCAACTCGAGTCCTCGGAACGAGACGAACCCCGTCACGTACGCCAGAGGCTCACGGCGCGCGCGGCGATCAATCATCTCTAGGAAATGCTTTGAAGCGTCGTCGGAGAAGTCGTCTTGCGCGCGCGCCAACAAAATGCCGCGCGAGACATTCAGCGCGCGCGCAGCGATCCACTCCGCGTCGTGACGCGCGGTTTCGATTCCGGCCTCGACAAGCGTTCGTTGGGCGGTCGCCAGATCCACAGCGATGCTCACGAGGCGGCGGACCTCGCATCGTCGTCGCCGGTGAGTCGATCGGCGCGATCCTTCAACGTGAGCGCGTCGATCAGTTCGTCGAGATCGCCCTCGAGCACCTGGGGCAGCTTGTGCAGCGTCACTCCGACACGGTGGTCGGTGACCCGGTTCTGAGGGAAGTTGTAAGTGCGGATCTTCTCGGACCGTTCGCCGGTGCCGACCTGACCCTTGCGGTCGGCCGCGATCTTGGCCCGCTGCTCCTCTACGGCGCGTTGAAGGAGCCGCGCGCGCAGGATTCGAAGCGCGCGCTCCCTGTTCTGCAACTGCGAGCGCTCTTCCTGACATGCGACGACCTCTCCGGTCGGCAAGTGCGTGATGCGCACCGCAGAGTCGGTGGTATTCACCGACTGCCCGCCGGGTCCGCTGGAGCGGAACACGTCAATCTGCAGATCGGTGGGATTCACCTCGACGTCGACATCTTCGGCTTCGGGCAGCACCGCGACGGTCGCCGTCGACGTGTGAATCCTGCCTTGCGACTCGGTTGCGGGGACACGTTGAACCCGGTGAACGCCGGACTCAAACTTCATGCGGGAGTACGCACCCTTGCCGCGCACGCCGAAGATCACTTCTTTGAACCCACCACTCACGTTGCCCTGCGCCGAGAGAATCTCAATCTTCCATCGACGGGGTTCCGCATATTTCTGGTACATCACGAACAAGTCCCGAGCGAACAAGCCGGCTTCGTCCCCGCCTGCGGCTGCGCGGAGTTCGACGATGACGTCCTTGTCGTCGTTAGGGTCCTTGGGCACCAGCATGTCACGCAACTGGTCCGCGAGCGCGTTAAGGCGGGCTTCGAGGGAGGCGATCTCTCCCCGCAAGAACTCTGCGTCGGACTCACGAGAATCTCGAAGCATTTCGCGCGCGGCCTCTAAGTCCCCCGTCGCGGCTCGATGCTCACGCAGCCCATCTACGATGTCGGCAAGGTCCGAATGCTCCTTGCCGAGCGAGCGCAACAGCGCGGGATCCGAGGCAACCCGCGGATCACTAAGACGCCGCTCGACCTCGCCGAAGCGAGCCTCGACCTCGGACAGCCGCGCGGCAAGACGTTCCTCAAGCCCCATCAGTCACCACCGGCGAGAGTCTACCTTGCGACCGATGCTTGATTCTTACCGGTCAGGGGAAGCGGGGTCACCGTCGTCCAGCGAGTCGCCCGTCACGAGTATCGACGGCAACTCCGCGACGCGCGCGCGCTCCTCGATCGGAAGCACGGCTTCGAAAGAGCGAATCGCAACCTCGATCATGTCGTGAGTCGGCGGGCGCGTGGTGATCTTCTGCAGCCACAGTCCGGGCTTCATCAGCGCGCGCACGATCAGGTTGTCCCCGTGCGCGGCACCGAGGCGCAGCCCCTCGTACGAGATCCCGGCGATAACGAAGATCCCGCCGATGCGCTCGAGAACCTGCAGCCAGATCGCCGGTCGGCCGAAGATGGAGAAGACCACGATGGTCAGCAGCATTGTGATGATGAGGAAGTTCGTCCCGCAGCGAACGTGCAAGGTCGAGTATTTATCGACCACGCCGGGCTCCAACACCGGCTCGTTCGCCTCGTAGGCGGCGATGGTCTTGTGCTCGGCACCGTGGTACTGGAACACCCGGCGGATCTCTTTCACGAACGAGATCAGCACGAGATAGCCGACGAAGATCCCCAGCCGGATCAGGCCCTCCTTGACGTTGAAGGCGAGCGAGTGAGACTTCTTCCCCCCGATGTTGGACAACAGGTTCGGAAGAACGATGAAGATGCCGATGAACGCCGCCATGGCGAACGTCATCGTCATCCCCATCTGCTTCTTCGTGAGTTTCTCGTCCTCGCCGAGCGACTGGTTCGCTGAAATCGTCATAGCGCGCATGCCGATCGACAGCGAATCCGCCATTACCGCGACCCCGCGAACGAACGGCTTGCGGAAGATCGCAAACCGCTGCGCCACCGAACGCACCGGGTGACACTCGACCCAGATGTCCCCGGCCGGACGGCGAACGGCAACAGCCCAGGTATCCCGGCCGCGCATCATCACGCCCTCCAAAAGGGCCTGACCACCGTAGTAGTGCGGCGCCTCGCGTTCGCTCACTACTTGTCGGCCTGGTGCTTGGCGTAGCGACGCTGGAACCGCTCGACGCGACCACCGGTGTCGACCAGCTTCTGCTTGCCGGTGTAAAACGGGTGACACTGCGAGCAAAGCTCGACCTGCATCTCCGCCTTCGTGGAGCGGGTCTCGAACGTGTTTCCGCACGAGCAGCGCACGACCGCCTTCACGTACGCAGGGTGAATATCGGCCTTCACGCTTCATGCCTCCTAGTCGTTGGACTTCATCTTGCTGATTTCTCGAAGGAACTGATCGTTGGACGCCGTCTGCGCCAGCTTGTCGCGCAGCAACTCCATCGCCTGGCCAGCCTGGAGGGCATGCAGCACGCGCCGCAGACGCCAGACGAGCATCAACTCCTCCTTATCGTAAAGCAGTTCTTCCTTTCGGGTACCGGAGGCCTCGACGTCGATGGCCGGGAAGATCCGCTTCTCGGAAAGCTGGCGATCGAGACGGATCTCGGAGTTCCCGGTGCCCTTGAACTCCTCGAAGATCACCTCGTCCATCCGCGAACCGGTCTCGACCAGCGCAGATGCAAGGATCGTGAGCGATCCGCCTTCTTCGATGTTGCGCGCCGCACCGAAGAAGCGCTTCGGTGGATACAACGCGGTGGAGTCCACGCCACCGGACAGAATCCGGCCCGATGTCGGGGCGGCGAGGTTGTAGGCGCGCGCCAGCCGTGTGATCGAGTCCAGCAGAATCACCACGTCTTGCTTGGCCTCCACCAGGCGCTTTGCCCGCTCCAGCACCAACTCGGCGACCTGAGTGTGCTCGTCGGCCGGCCGGTCGAATGTCGAGTAGACGACCTCGGCGGCCTTCACGGTGCGCTGCCAGTCGGTGACCTCCTCGGGACGTTCGTCCACGAGCAGGACGATCAAGTGCACGCCCCTGGTGTTAGCGAGAATCCCGTTGGCTATCTGCTTGAGGATCGTCGTCTTGCCGGCCTTGGGCGGCGACACGATCAGACCGCGCTGCCCTTTGCCTAGCGGAGCGACGAGGTCGATGACCCGCTCGGTGATGGACTGTGGCCCCCATTCCAGGCGGAAACGCTCCTCAGGGAACAATGGGGTCAGGTTCTTGAACTCCGCCCGCTGCCGCGCCTCGTCGGGTGTGCCGCCGGCGACGGTCTCGACACGCAACAACGCGTAGTACTTCTCGTTGTCGCGAGGCGCGCGCACATACCCGGTCACCTCGTCACCGCGACGCAAACCGAAGCGGCGCACCTGCGAAAGCGAAACGTAGATGTCCTGCGAGCCTGGGAGATACCCGGAGGTGCGAAGGAATCCGTACCCCTCCGGCAAAGTGTCGAGAATCCCGGTGCGAAGCTCGCCCTCGCTCGCCGCCTCTTCGGCCGACCACTCGCGTTCAACCGGAAGGCCTCCGCCTCCGCCGCTTCGGCCGCCTTCGCGTCCACCCTGGCCGCCTTGGCCGCCTTGGCCACCTTGGCCACCTTGGCCACCCTGGCCACCCTGGCCGCCCCTGTTGCGACCACGGTCACGGCGGCGCCGACGGTTGCTGTCTCGCCCGCCCGCGTCGAAACGCTGACCCCCGTCGGAACCGGAACGCTGCGGCTGGGGCTGTCTCTGCTGCGGCTGCCCCTGCGGTCGCGCGGGAGGCTGGGACTGCGCGGAAGGCTGGGACTGCGCGGCAGGAGCGGGCTGCCGCGCGGGCTGCTCGCTCGACTTGGAAGGCGAGGTCTCTGGCTGCTGCGTCGGCGCGGACGGCGCTTCAGCCGAGGACTTCGGAGCCTCCGGTGTCACCGGAGCGACCGACGTCTCCGATGCGCCGTTCGACGCCTTGACCGGGGGGCGCTTCGCAGGTTTGGTCCCAGCGCCGCCATTCTCCTTCTCGCGAATCGCGCCGATCAGATCCGCCTTGCGAAGCCCCTTGGTTCCGGACAGGCCGACGGACTCCGCAATTCGCTGCAGTTCCGACAGCAGTTTGCCTTCAAGCTCTCCACGTACGGATGCCACTGGTCACACCCTCTCGTCGGAACCGGCGATGGTCCCGAGCGCTCGCTGATACGCATCCCAGTCCTCCAGGAAACGCTGAAGGCCGATGTCGGTGAGCGGGTGCTTGACCAACGCCCGGAACACCGAAACCGGCATGGTCGCCACGTCCGCGCCGACCTTTGCCGCATCGACCACGTGCTGGGGCGAGCGAAGGCTCGCAGCCAGCACGAAAGTTCTGTAGCCCTGTGTTCTGTATATGTCGACGATCTCCTCCACGAGGTTTATCCCATCGTTTCCGATATCGTCCACGCGGCCCAGAAACGGGCTTATGTAGGTCGCTCCGGCCTCCGCCGCCAGAATCGCCTGGGTCGCCGAGAAGCACAGGGTCATGTTGGTCTTGATCCCACGCCGAGTCAGTTCCGCCACAGCGGCGTACCCCTCCGCGAGCACCGGAACCTTGATCACCAGATTCGGTGCAAGTTCGACCAACCGCAGGGCCTCTTCGATCATGCCGTCGTAGACGGTCGAGATGACCTCGCCGCATACGGGACCATCGACCTCGGCTGCGATCTCCTTCAAGCGCTGCTCGAAGGCGACTCCCTCCCTAGCGGCCAGGGTGGGGTTCGTGGTGACACCGGCGAGGACGCCCCAACGGTTGATCTCGCGAATGTCGTCGATGTTGGCAGTGTCCAGCCAGAGCTTCATTCTGATCCTCCCCGAATCGCTATTGCGGGATCCCCTTGATCCTGCGCTCCGGCCCCGGCGGCCTCAACAGCTCGATTCACGACGTGGTCGATGACCGAGGCGAGGCAGGCGTCGAGGTTGTAGTTCGAGATGATGGGCACGCCGTTTTGGAGCGCGAGCGACTTGATGTACTTCTGAATCTTACGGATGTTCTCGAAGTGAGCAAGATAGCGCTCGACGGGGCGCGCGCGAGTTTCCTGGGCCCGCATGTGGAAATGACTGCGGTGCAGCGACTCATCCTCCACCTGCAGCACGAGCGGGACGACAACGGCCGATCCTAGAAACTCGGTGAAATCGATGAACCCGGGGGCCAGGTGCGCCCCCTCGACGATCACGTCGGTCCCCTCTCGGACCGCCCGGTCGACGAGCGCCTTCACTCCGACCGACACTGCCGCAACCTGGTCGCGAAACCCTGAAAGGATTGCTTCGTCCGCGCGCGCTCCCTTGCCGCGCGCCACATGGCCGGCATCAAACGAAGACACATGCAAGAACGGCATGAATTCGTAGGAGAACACGCTCTTCATCACTTCGCGAACGGCGTCGGTCGAGATGACGCGGACGATTCCAAGGCGGGCAGCGAGTTGGGTGGCGATTGTGGACTTACCGGCGCCGGTCCCGCCGCCGATCAAGATGATCAGAGGAACGTCCAAGCTGCTCGCGAAAACCCACTTCCGGTACGCGTCGGCATAACGATCTCCCGCCTCTTCCCGAATCACCTCTATCGTTATCCGACGCAATTCCTCAGCTTCAATATCGGACCTGCCGAGCGCGCGCAAACGCTCCTCTACAACTTCGGCAATGCGGTACGCGCGAACCGGACTCAGGCCCGAAGCAACCACGGTATTCGCGGTGAGCCCCTTCGAATACGGAAGCCCGTACTCGCCGTCGTGAACCACCGTGCCGCGCGAAGCCTCGGGCGTCCCACCGGATCCGGACGTGCCCTGCGCTGCGCTCACCCGCGGACCCCGGCGCGCGCCAGGACCGCGTCGAACGCCGCGGCCAGGTCCCCGTCGACGGCAACGGGGATGTTGTCGGCGAAGACGACCTCGGCTCCGGACGCGACCGCGGCGCGCGCGGCTACATCTACCGCAGCAGCCTTCAACTCAGTAAGCAGCACTTCGTATGTCCCCTCTGCTCGCCTGAGGTCCTCGGAAAGACGGGAACGATCGGCGAGCCGGTGTGTGGTTCCAACCACTTCGGCTCCGTGCACCTGTTCGAGGTGCCGAATGAGTACCGGCCCGGCATGTTCGGGAGCGGTGGTTGCGAAGAGGATCCTCTTCCCGCGCACAGACCCAACGGGAGCCGGGCGGAACACCGTCCGGACGACGGAAACGCCGGCCGCGAACTCGGAAACTGAGGAAGTGAGAGCGGAGAGCGTTTCGCTCGAGTGGAGTGGTTCCTCAGCCATTGTAACCACGACCAGATCGGCGATCAACAGGCGGAATGGGCCAAGCCCCACGGTCAGGTCGCCCGGCGGCGCCGGCCCTGCGACCAGAAGGGTCGCCCCGGCGCGCGCTGGGGGAATGGCGGTTCCCGATCCTTCCAGGATGATCACGTCGGGACTCATGGCATCGGCGATCTCGACGGCGCGCGCCACGGTGTCGTAGACAGTTCCGCCGGCCAGTCCTGCCCCAGCGCGGCGCGCGCCGACCGTCGCGACACCTGCGACGACCGCGTCCTCGTAAGTGTCGCTCGCGGCGTGCTCGCCCCGCTCGGCGAGCACGATGAGGTCGAACACCGAGGGCCGGGCGAGATCACCGCGCGTCACGATCGGTTCCGCTGGACCACCCCGGCCCATCGCCACGATCACCGGACGCAGTCCTCGGGCGACGGCGTGACGAGCCAACGCGGCGGACATCGCCGTCTTGCCGGTGCGCTTTCCGGTTCCGATCACCGCGACCACCGGGCGCGCCGTCAGCGGCGGACGCGGCGGCGGGTCAAACCGGAAGTCGGCTCCCACATACGGCACCCCACGCGCCAAAGAGATCGAAGCAAGCACGAACCGCCCCCGGGTATCGACAACGGGAGCGTCGGATACGTCGAGGACCACCTCGGGACGGTAAGAATCCAGTGCATCGGCGAGCGACTCGCGCTGTGACGGACCACCCACCACCGGCACGCTCCCCAAATCCAGCGGCGCGCGCAGTTTCTCTCCGCCCCCGAGATTGACCGCCGCAACGATCTCGAAGCCGCGCGCGCGCAAGGACTCGAGTGCATCCATTGTGACGGGCGGGTAGTGCTCGCCGTCGACCAGAACGAGCGCGCGCGTCACGCCGGCGACGTCTCCGACAACGACTCCAACTCGCGGTGGTGCTGCTCGCCGGTCACAACGTTGAAATGAGCAAGCAACGTATCCGGCCCGAACGGGTGCTTCTGGTGAATCTTGACCGTGTCCTCGACGTATTCGATGACATTGTAGGCAGGACGCGTGTGTCCGCGCAGACGCAGACTCGAGCACGTCCCCGCGTTCGACACGTACAGCGATTCCAAACGCCACACGTAGGGAACATGCTTGTGCCCGGTGAGCGCGAGGTTGACGCCGCTACGGATGAGAACCTCGAGCAGATCACCGGCATCGGCTACCGTAGATCGTTCTCGCCCGGTTCCAGGGACCGGCAGCAGGTGATGATGGTGAGCGTAGATGCGGAACCGGGCCGGCGCTGAGAACTGCTCGACTATCCAAGGGTATCGTTCACGCCCCACTTGACCCTCGGCAAGGTCGGGTTCGCTCGAATCCACGCCGACGACGATTACGCCTTCCGGCAATTCCCGCCGCCAATGCCTCGGGCCGATCAAATCCTCGAAGTGCACGTACCCCACGTTCTTGGCGTCGTGATTCCCCGGAACCGCGACAACAGGACTGTCGAATTGCGCAAGATACGCCGCGGCCGTCTTGTACTCCCCGCGAAGTCCCTCGTTGGTGACATCGCCGGTATGGACAATCAGGTCCGGCTTCAACTCGTTCACCTCAGCGATGACACGGTTCATCAAGTTGGGAACGAAATGCGGCGAGCCGACATGGGAGTCACTGATGTGCGCGATCGTCACCAATGGCCTCACTCCTCCATGACGACGCGCAACGAACCGAGCTTGGACAGCAACGAAAACGATGTCGTTTCGCCCTCACGGCGGAAGATCAGCGATATGAGCGCGTCGCCGACGCGCAGGTTCCGCAACTCCACCCAGTTCAACCACGGAGGCAGCATCGGGGAGTTGATGGTAAGCAAGTTGTTGGGTGCCTGTGCGGACAGCCCCAGCATCGACTGAAGAAGAAGGAACGGCGATCCGGCAGCCCACGCCTGCGGTGAACACGCGACCGGATAGGCGACGGGCTGGTTCGGAGTCCGCCGCGTGAAGCCGCAGAACAACTCGGGAAGCCGCATGTACTCAACCAGCACGGCCGCGTCGAAGATCGCGGTCGAAATGCGGTTGGTCTGCTTGTGATAGCCGTAACGCTTCAGTCCAGCGGCAATCAGAGCGTTGTCGTGCGGCCAGACCGAGCCGTTGTGATAGCTCATCGGGTTGTACCCGGGATCCGACTTGCTCAGCGTCCGAATTCCCCAACCCGTGAACATGTCGGGCTGAAGCAAGCGTTTGGCAACCTCGGCAGCCTTGTCCGCATCGAGAATGTGGCAGTACAGACCATGCGCCGGGTTCGACGTCACCGCTCCGACAGGGCGCTTGTCTCCGTCCAGAGCCAGCGCGTAATACTGCTCCTCAGGATTCCAGAACACCTTGTTGAATCTTGCCTTCAGCTCGAGGGCTTGCGCGCGCAACGCTGCGGCATCCGCATCGCGACCGAGGGCTTCGTACACATCGGCAATCCGATGCTTCGCCAGATGCACGTATGCCTGCACTTCGGCAAGAGCGATCGGCCCTTTAGCGACCGCACCATCCGCGTGAAGAACCGCGTCCCAGGAGTCCTTCCACCCTTGGTTGTCCAGGCCTCGGGAGGATCGCTTCTGGTACTCCACGAAACCATCGCCGTCGGCGTCTCCATACTCGTCGATCCACCGCAACGCCCGCTCGACGTGGGGCATCATCTCTGCGGCGAACGCGCGATCGTTCGTCCACTTGAAGTAAGTCCCGAACAACATCAAGAACAGAGGGGTCGAATCAATCGACCCGTAGTAGGGCGTGTGTGGAACAACACCGGCGTTGGCAAGAGCACCGGTTCGGATCTCGTGCAAGATGCGGCCGGGCTCTTCGTCGCGCCACTCGTCCACCCGATCGCCTTGGAAGCGCGCAAGCAGCCGCAAGGTGTCGCGCGCGGGAGTTGTGTTCAGCATCAGGATCTGGTGTGCGGTGATGACCGAGTCGCGCCCGAATGCCGCGACGTACCACGGAATGCCTGCGGCGATGTACCGTCCGTCGGGGGTTTCAGTCAACAACGCTCTTAAGTCGCGCCGACCCCGCTGCAGCAACGTGTTAAACAGTTCGTTGTCGGTGTGGATCGTCGTGCATTCGTGGTCCCAGGCGTCGTAGGAGCGTCGAAGCTCATGCACCGCGACGTCAAACATCAGCGGCTCAGGCTCGACATCGCCGACGAGCGGCTCGACCGTGAACGTAAGTTGACGCGACTGTCCCCCAACAAGGTCGACCTTGAATGCCACTTCGGCGGTACCCACTCCGATATCTACCGATTCGGGCTCCACGCCGAAGTCGATGCGCGTACGACGGAATTCCCCGTCCACGCCGAGGTGACCCAGCGTAAGCACGCAGCCCTCTATGCGCGGCTTGAAGAACGTCCCGCTGCGCTCGGTGACGTGCCCGCGTACGTGGAAGATGTCCGCGAAGTCGGATCCGAAGCGGAAGGTCACCGGGATTCGAACACGCTGCGAACTGTAGTTCTTGAAGCGAATCCGTTCGAAGAGCCGGTCCTTGATGACGCGCGTGCGACGGATGTTCAGCGTCTGAGCCGCAACGACCGACTCCCCCAGGTCGAGATCGGGGTTGGTCAGATCAACATAGGACATGTATGCGCGCTCGGCGCTGGACGACAGCAGAATCGGCGAATGTCCGCCGATCTCCATTTCGTACTGCGACAGAAACCGCGTGTCGCGGAAGTACAGCCCCATCCCGAGTTCGCCGCCGCACAAGTTTCCCTCGTGGTCGGCGTACAAGAACATGTCTCCCTCTTTGGTCGCCAGCAGGGACAGGGTCTGGTCGGTAAGAACGAAGGTCGTTTGCTCGTTGAACAGCCGCGTCGCTTCGAGGTCAACCTCAAAGCCGTCGGGAACGCTGGACATAGGGTCGATCGACGCGGTTCGTGCCACGGGACAAGATCTCCGAGAAAGGACGGCGCCGGCGCGCCGCTTCGGACTGCTTGCGTTCAGTCTAGGCTAGGGCCGATCACCACTCAACGAAGCGGGAGAATAAGTCCCGGACTGCCCGAACCCCTCGTATGCTGTCAACGCGATGACCTCCAAATGGGGCGAAACGGTGACGCAGAGACGGCGCGCGCTCACGAGACGCGCACTGCGGTGTCTTACTCCCGCGGGCGTCGCTGGGGCTGCCGTCCTGCTCGGCATCGCGCTCAAGGGAATGTCCCTGCGCCTGGGCGACCCGGATCTGTGGTGGCACCTCAAGACAGGACAGATCATCGCTTCGCGGCACGCGATCCCCCCGGTGGATCTGTTCTCGTTCACGCGAGCCGGGGACCCCTGGGTGGTGCAGGAGTGGGGATCCGAGGTTCTCATGCACGGGATCAACGCAGTATTCGGACTGCGGGGCATCGTCGCCTGGCGAGGAATCATGCTTGTGCTGATCTACGCCCTTGTAGCGCGCTTGATCCTGCGGGAGACGGGACGAACTCTCGGCGGGTGGGCGCTGGTCGCTCTCGCGGCCTTCGCGGGGAGCACGAGCTGGACGGAGCGTCCCAACTTGTTCTCGTTCTTGCTCTTCGTCGTCGTGTTGACGCTGGCGCGCGCCCGCAACCGACAGCTCTGGTGGATCGTCCCCATCTGTGCGCTCTGGGCGAACCTGCACGGGATGGTGCTGCTTGGGCTTGGACTGGTGACACTCCTCGCCCTCGCAGAAACAGGCAAGGCAATCGTTCGATTCCCCGGATCCGACGCTCGATGGGCCGCGCGACTGGGACTGGTGGCCGGCGCATCTACAATCGCGTCGTTCGTCAACCCCTACGGTCCGGGATTGCACGTGCACGCCCTTCGACTCGTTCGAACGGTATCGCCGGTAGTCACCGAATGGGCTTCGCCGGACTTCCACGACGCAGGGGCCGCGCTATTCCTCGCCCTCCTCCTGATTTCCGTCGCATCGCTTGCGCTATCGCCGAAGCCGGCCGACCCCACCGACGTCGCGCTCATGACGGCATTCACCACCCTCGGCCTGATGGCGGTGCGCAACCTCCCGGTGGCAAGCATCGTCCTAGGCGTGGTCGCCGCACGCCACGTCTCAGGCGCTCTGACTCACGTCTTTGCCGGCGCGCGCCAAAAGGCGCGCGCCGCATCCGAGCCGGCGCCCACGCTCGCGGCAGCGTCCTTAGTACTCGTCGCGGCGGTATTCGGAACGCTAATCTTTCGGTCCTTCCCGTGGCGCGATCCGGTCGCCCCGACGTATCCGGTCGCGGCACTAGACACGATGGCCGGCCCGGACGTCCGGTTGTTCACGCGCGACGCGTGGGCCGGATTCGCGCTCTACCGGCGCTGGCCCGACGTGCGCGTGGACGTGGACACCCGAGTCGACTTCTTCGGCCTCACCGTCGTCAACCGGCACCGGCGCGCGATCGCCGGACTGCGTGGATGGGAATGGACGCTGCGCGACCTCTGCGTGACCCACGTGCTGATTGCCGACACCGACGGCCTCGCCGGGGAGATCGCAGGCGACCGCTCGTGGACCCTGGCCAACGACGAGCGCCTCGGCGACGGACATCGCGCACTGCTCTACGTCCCGGCACGCACGCCGACGCATTGCCCGGCGTGAGACCCGGCTCACCGCGCAATTATGCTGCGGTAAATCGTGATCATCGCCGGTCCGAGCAGCACCACGAACAACGATGGGAAGATGCACAGAATCAGTGGGAAGATAATCTTCACCTGAAGTTTCTGTGCACGCTCTTCCGCCTGCTGCCGGCGGCGCACGCGCATCTCATGGGCCTGCGTCTGCAGCACCTTCGCGATCGAGATGCCGAACACATCCGCTTGGATCATCGACAGCACGAAGGACTTCAGTTCCTCAACGGCCGTGCGCTCGCCAAGATCCCGCAACGCGTCGGCCCTGCTCTTGCCGATCTGCATCTCCTGCAGCACGCGATGCAATTCCGCGGCCAACGGCCCGCCCGACTGACGAGCGACGCGCGCAACCGCTGCATCAAACGCAAGTCCCGCCTCGACCGTGATCGAGAGCAAGTCCAGGGCGTCGGGCAACGCACGGCGGATCAGGAACTGGCGCTTCCCGGAGCGGCTGCGCAGCACCCACTCCGGCGCGTAGTACCCGATAAGCCCCGCGGACCCGGCGAGCACGAACATCTGCAACCCCACGAGGCCGCCCAGGCGCCCGAAACCGATCGCCGCAGCAGGGCCGATCGCGGTCCCGAGGAACTTCAGGGCCATGACGCGTTCGGCATCCCAGTTCGCGGGACTCCCCGCGTAGACCAACTCGCGGTCCAAACGTTGCAGCACGTTGGCCGGCGTGAACCGCCGGCTCAATCCTGCAAGACGTCTAAGCGCGGGCAGGCCGACGCGCATGGTGAAGGGAAGGGCCAGCTCGCGGCGACGCAAGTCAGCAGCCGTCATCTCGATCGTGTCCACTCCGCGCAGGGTGCGGAACACGGCCCGCCTGTCGAGGGCAAGATCCTGCAGGGCGACGAGCGCGAGCACCGCCGCACCGAAGAACGCCAGAACCCCCAGCACGCTCAAGCTCATCGTCTCCTCCTACACATCGATATTCACGATCTTGCGCATCCAGGCGATGCCGACACCCATCATCACGAGCGCCCCCGCGATCATCACGCGACCGATCGGCTCAATTACCAGAGCGGTGATGTATCCGGGGTTTACCAACGAGATGTACCCGGCAAGAAGGAACGGCAGAACGGTCAGGATCGACGCCGACAACCGACCTTCCGCGGACAGCACCTTGATCTGACGTCGAACTTGTTCGCGCTCGCGGAGGGTCCCGGCGACCGTCTGCAACAGCACTGCGAGATTCCCGCCCACCTGCCGCTGAATGTTGATCGCCAGGACAACCCAGCGGAAGTCGTCGCTGTCGAGCCGGTCGGCCATCGCCTTGAGCGCTTCGTCGACGGGACTCCCCAAACGCGTCTCGGTAAGGACTCGCCCGAATTCAGATGAGGTCGGCGGAGAGCTTTCCTGCACCAAGGTGTCGAGGCCCTGCATGAAGCCGTACCCGGCCTGCAGCGAACCGGCAAGCAGTTGCAACGTGTCGGGCAACTGGGCGAGGAACAGGCTGCGGCGGCGCTCGATCTTCCGAGCCAGGACCATCCGAAACACC